>JADYYC010000488.1 GCA_020853835.1 Anaerolineales bacterium | reverse complement strand
CAATCGGTGCTCCGCACCCGCATGCTAAACAAGAGAGGTATGGGGAAATGAAGATAATCGTGACCGTTGATCAAAAAGCATACGAAGTGGACATTGAAAACCTGGACAACCGACCGATCATCGCCATAGTCGAGGGTTTGAAGTTCGAGGTCTGGCCAGAGGACGCGCAAACGAGGACCAAAGAACCTTTCAACGAACCTGCTCTCCCCGCTCAGACAGGGTCTCAATCGCAACCGGCGACCGGGTACATTCCCTCTAGCGCTTCGCTCAACCTGACATCGGTTCGGGCGCCAATCCCGGGTGTGATCGTGGAAATTCAGGTGAAAGCGGGAGACGAGGTTGATTATGGCACGGCGCTCTTTATCATCGAGGCCATGAAAATGCGAAATGCCATCCGGGCTTCGCGCCCCGGGACGGTCAAAGAAATCTCGGTCGCGCTCGGGCAAACGGTCAATCATAACGACTTGTTGCTGGAATTTGTGGAGTAGTTCACATGCCAATCGGCGAATTGACTTCTGAGCTTTTGAAAGGCCTGGCCAATTTCACGGTTGGAAATGCGGTGATGATGCTGGCGGGCGGGATATTGATTGGACTGGCAATCATAAAAGAGTACGAGCCCGTGTTGCTTTTACCGATTGGGTTCGGCTGCATCCTGGCGAACATTCCGCTGACCGGAATGCAGGATGGAGGCGGTTTATTCGCCGTCCTTTACCGGGCGGGGATCAGCACCGAGCTCTTTCCGCTGTTGATATTCGTCGGCGTGGGCGCGATGATCGATTTCAGCCCGCTGCTGGCCCAGCCCTCGATGGTGTTGATGGGGGCGGCGGGCCAATTTGGCATCTATGGCACCCTGATCCTGGCGACTCTGCTGGGCTACCCGCTCAATCAGGCCGCTTCGATCGGCGTGATCGGCGCGATCGATGGCCCGACCTCGATTTTTGTGGCCTCCAAACTTGCGCCGGAGCTTCTCGCGCCCATTGCGGTTGCCGCCTACTCTTATATGAGCCTGGTTCCGATCATCCAGCCGCCCATTATGAAATTGCTGACGACAAAGAGAGAACGTATGATCCGCATGGAGTATGCCCCCAGGCCGGTCTCCGCCCGGGCTCGCATCCTCTTTCCGGTGATTGTCACGATCGTCATCGGGTTGTTGGTCCCCGACGCAGCCCCGTTGATCAGCATGCTCATGCTCGGCAACTTGCTGCGCGAGAGCGGCGTGGTTGAACGCCTGAACAAAGCGGCCCAGAATGAGATCGCCAACATCGCCACCTTGTTTCTGGGCCTGACGATTGGATCAACCATGTCCGCGCAAAGCTTCTTGAATTTGCAAACGGGCGGTATTTTAGTCTTGGGCCTGGCCGCGTTTGCGCTGGACACCGTGGCAGGCCTGTTGTTTGGAAAGCTTATGGCTTTCGTGACCGGTGGGAAAATCAATCCATTGATCGGCGCGGCAGGGATCAGCGCCTTCCCGATGGCCGGACGGCTGGCAGCAAAAGTGGCGCAGGACGAAGACTTTGACAATTTCATCCTTATGCACGCCATGGGCACCAACACCGCAGGCCAGCTTGGAAGCGTAATTGCGGGTGGCGTCCTCTTAGCTATTGTCAGCGGTATGGTCTAATCAAAAAGGACTTCGATCGAGGAGAAAAAACGAATATGAGCATCAGTCGTCTGGCCAGGTCAATCGCCCCTTCGCCGACATTTGCGCTCAACGAACAGGCTCGGATGATGCGCGAACGCGGCGAACCGGTGATCAATATGGGGATCGGCGAACCCAAGAACAAAACGCCCATTTCGGCAATCCTGAGTTCGGCCTCAAAGCTCAGCGGCGGGGATATCAAGTACACGCCGCCCGACGGAACTCCCTCCCTAAAGAAGGCGATCATTCAGTATACGGAGGAGAATTACGACCGCGTGATCGCCCCTGAGAACGTCATCGTCTCTTCTGGCGCAAAGCAATCGATTTTCAACATCCTTTACAGCATTCTCAACCCGCAAGACGAAGTGCTGATTTTGGCGCCTCACTGGGTCAGCTATCCCGAGATGGTGAAAATGTGCTATGGAATTCCGGTCATCCTCACGCCAGAAGACGGGTCTTTTGTCCCTCGCATGCAGGAAATTGAGGCGGCTGTCACTTCTTACACGAAAGCCATGATCGTCAACAGCCCCAATAACCCCTCCGGGGCGGTCTTTCCCAAAGAACTGATCGCTGAGATTGTCGATTTCTGTGAGCGCAAAAAGATCTATTTGATTATGGATGACATTTATCATAAGCTGGTGTTCGACGGTAAGCGCGCCGCGCCTGCTTATGAGTTCACCACCAAGACGGTCGAAGACACCATGGTTATCGTAGTCAACGGGGTGGCAAAATTGTATGGGATGACCGGCTTTCGAATCGGGTGGGTGGTGGCAAACCGGAACCTGGTCGAAGTGATGACGAATGTGCAGAGCCAGATCACGTCCTGCACCTCCGCGCTTTTACAGGCTGCTGCCGAAGGCGCGCTGGTCGGTATGCAAAGCGTGGTTGAAAACCTGCGCCTGACGTTTCAAAACAACCGTGACATCATTATGCAGGAGCTAAAGACCTTCAACGGGATCAAAGCCGCCCGCCCCGATGGCACTTTTTATGTGCTGCCGGATTTCCGGGCTTACAACAACAACTCGATCGAACTGGCTAAGTTCTTGCTCGATCGCGCGCTGGTCGTCACCGTCCCGGGAAAGGAATTTGGGATGGAGGGACACCTCCGCCTGAGTTATGCTGGAACAGTGAAGGATATCACTGTCGCCATCGAACGCATCAAGTGGGCGCTGGATCCAAACTCTCCAAATGAAATCTACATCGGCGACCGCAAACTGGTGAGGGACTGGCTATGAACAACATACTCGATATAAAAACCCCCGCAGAAGCGCAGGCGGCTGCACGAAAGAGCTATTTTGGGCTGGAAAACCATGGCCTCACAAACCTGAACAAAGTGTACTGGAACCTGCCCACCGAAGCCCTGTATGAGGAGGCGGTGTTCCGCAGCGAAGGCAAGATCACTTTTTCAGGCGCCCTGGTCGTCAACACCGGCAAGCATACCGCACGCGCTGCAAATGATAAGGTGATTGTGCGCGAGCCCACAACGGAGGACAAGATCTGGTGGAGCCAGTATAACCGCCCCTATCACCCGGATAAATTTGACGACCTCTTCCGGCGCGTGCAAGGTTTCTTGCAGGGCAAGGACGTCTTTGTCCAGGATTGCTATTCAGGAGCCGATCCGGACTATCAACTGCCGGTGCGCATCATCACCGAGCAGGCCTGGCACAGCATCTTTGCCAGGAATATGTTCATCACCCCGGCAACCAACGAAGATTACCGCCGTTTCGTCCCGGATTTCACCGTGATCGCGGCGCCAACTTTCAAAGCTTTTCCGCAACTGGACGGCACGCCTTCGAATACGGTCATTGTGATCAATTTCGATCAGCGCATTTGCATCATCGGAAATTCCGGCTATGCAGGTGAAATCAAGAAATCCGTCTTCACCATCATGAACTACCTTCTCCCGCTCGACGGCGTGATGACAATGCATTGTTCTGCAAACGTCGGCAAAAAAGGCGACACGGCGCTGTTTTTCGGCCTCTCTGGAACGGGAAAGACCACGTTGTCCGCCGACCCTCTGCGCGGTCTGATCGGCGATGACGAGCACGGCTGGAGCGATGAAGGGGTTTTCAACTTTGAAGGCGGCTGTTACGCCAAGGTCATTGCCCTTTCCGAGAGCGCCGAG
The DNA here is from genome assembly GCA_020853835.1 of Anaerolineales bacterium. Lineage (GTDB taxonomy): Bacteria > Chloroflexota > Anaerolineae > Anaerolineales > UBA4823 > UTCFX2. The sequence continues at coordinate 8,007 of JADYYC010000488.1, read as the reverse complement.
CCGCAGATTTACGCCTGCACGCGCCGCTTTGGCACGATACTCGAGAACGTCGTCTTCGACCCAGTGACGCGGCTGATCGATCTGGACGATGACACGCTGACCGAGAACACGCGGGCATCCTACCCCCTGGAGTTCATCGATAACGCCATTCCAGAAAAACGAGCCGGCCACCCGAAGAACATCATCTTCCTCACCTGCGATGCATCCGGCGTGATGCCTCCAATTGCCCGTCTGAACCCCGACCAGGCGCTTTACCACTTCATCTCAGGCTACACTTCGAAGATTGCGGGGACGGAAATCGGGCTGGGTGAAGAACCGGAGATCACCTTCAGCACCTGCTTTGGGGGCCCCTTCATGGTCCACCATCCGGCGTTCTATGCCGAACTGCTAAAACGAAAGATCGAGCGCTACCAGGTGAATTGCTGGCTGATCAACACCGGCTGGGTGGGCGGGCCGTACGGGATCGGAAAGCGCATCAGCATTCGCTACACCCGCACCATGCTAAACGCCGTGCTGGACGGTCTTCTGGATGACGTCGAATACACCCAGGACCCCGTATTTGGGTTTCAAGTTCCAAAAACCTGTCCCGATATCCCCGACAACGTGCTCGATCCGGCTTCGTCCTGGCCGTCGCGCGAGGCTTACATGAAGCGCTACCGCTCCCTGGCCTCGCGCTTTATCGATAACTTTAAGAAATTCGAGGACCAGGCTTCGCCGCAGGTCCGGGATGCAGGGCCCAAACTCTAACGGCGCAGAATGCGAATTAAAAAAACGGCGGCTTGTATGGCCGCCGTTTTTTGGTTATCGTCGGTTCTGGATAGCAGAGGGCGTCATTGCGAAGCCCGCTTTTTGGGCTGAAGCAATCTCCTCGCTGGTTCATCCAGGAGACTGCCACGCCGCCAAAGAATGGCGGCTCGCAAAAACATGAAGGCGTCGTTCTGGTGTGAAGAGCGCTGGCGTGGTGGAAATACTCGCAACGATCACTTCAGGTATTTGAGCCCCGTCCCCGTATTGAACAAGACAATGCTCTCGTTGGGGCGCACCCATCCATCTTTTACAAGCCGGTAGAGCGCGGCAAGGGTAGCCGCGCCTTCCGGCGCGGCGAAAATTCCTTCCAAAGCCGCCAACTGAGCCTGGGCTTTGAGGATGTCGTCATCGCTCACTGCCACCGCCGTTCCGCCGCTGGTGTGCAAATCGTGCAGGATCAGCCGGTCGGCAAAGCTCTTTGGAACCCGCAAACCCGACGCAATCGTGTGGGCGTCTGCCCAGTAATCGCAAGCTGCAGCCCCGTCGTGAAAGGCTTTGATCACCGGCGCACAGCCATCAGCCTGAACGGCGACCATTCTAGGGCGCTTCAGGTCTTCCAGCCAGCCCATGGCTTCCATCTCCGCAAAGGCTTTCCACATGCCCACCAGGCCTGTCCCCCCGCCGGTTGGATAAATGATCACATCCGGCAACATCCAACCCAGTCCTTCGGCAAGCTCATAACCCATAATTTTCTTGCCTTCGGTGCGGTACGGTTCCTTAAAAGTCGAAACGTCGTACCACCCCTCCTCGCGAGACTTAGCGCCGGCCAATTTTGCTGCGTCGCTGATCAGCCCGTCGATGAGGATCACGTCCGCCCCCACGATCCGGCTCTCCTCGATGTTGGCAAGCGGCGTATCCTTTGGCATGTAGATGCAGGCTTCTATTCCGGAGCGCGCCGCGTACGCGGCCATCGCCCCGCCCGCGTTGCCTGCGGTGGGGATGATGACCTTTTTGACGCCCAGCTCTTTGGCTTTCGAGATCGCCGCCGAAAGCCCGCGCGCTTTAAACGATCCAGTTGGGTTGAGGCCCTCCTCCTTCACAAACAGGCGAGACAGCCCGAGCGCATCCCCCAGACGGCGGACAGGCAGCAGCGGCGTGTCGCCTTCGCCAAGTGTGGCGTGATCCTTCTCGTCGTACACGGGCAGGAGCTCGTGCCAGCGCCACATACCGCGGGGGCGGCTCTTGAATTCATCTCGATCCAACCGAGACCGGGCTGAATGCAAGTCATACTCTGCCAGCAACGGGGCCTGGCAGTCCTGACAATAGGTTTGAACTTCATGCGGGTCATACGAACGCCCACATTCTGAGCATTTCAAATTGACAAGATAAGACATTCGATGCCTCGCTCAGGAAACGGAGGAGAGAAATCCTTCAACCCTGGCCCACAGCTCGCGAATGTTTATCGGCTTCGCCATATAAACATCACAACCGGCAGCCAGCGCCTTCTCGGCATCGCCGCGCAGCGCGTTGGCGGTCACCGCGATGATCGGGACGTAAACCAACGTGCTCTTGCCGCTGTTGCGCAGCCGGCGCGCCACTTCGTACCCGTCGATATCGGGCAAGTTAATGTCGAGCAGGATTACGTCAGGCTGCTGCTGTTCGGCGATCTCGATCCCCGAGTTTCCGTTCTGTGCCCACAGGAATTCATAACCACGTGATTCCAGCGCCCGTCGAACCAGGGTCATGTTATCTACGTTGTCTTCAATGTACAAAATCTTATGGGCCATCAAGTCACTCCTTCATTCGTCTTCTTGCTGCAATAGCCGTGCCTGAGTTCGGTCAACCAGCCTTTCGTGCGCTCTAGCTATAAGGCCCAGGCTAACAAGACGCCCAGCAGCGCCACAATCACGCCGATGTGTAAAAACAGATTGCTTCCAACCACCCAGCCAGCTTGAGGGAAGAATTGCAGGATGAAATTAACCACAATCATAACCAACCCGATGATCGGCAACAAACCTTTTCTGGCAGCCAAGAAATTGGATAAGGTGTCAAGAAACCGGTTCAAATTTCGCATCTTTCATCCCTCGATTTCGGGTGATTCGCCAGTGGTCGAAACCTCTTGTGATAACAAACTCCCTGCCTCTCCCCCATTCACAGAAGGTGTGATAACAAAGGGTTGAAAGCGGGCAACCAGGCGGAGGGGAACCTTGCCTTCGATCTTCACGCCGCCGCGCACGTGTTCAAATCTCTCGACCTGACCCAATTCATGAAACAGAGAGATCAACGCGCCATGCTGGTAGGGGATCATGACCCGCAGGTGTTCAAAGGTTGAAAAGAGCCGCTCGGACACGATGTTCAAGAGCTCCGGCAAGCCAATCCCTTTCAAGGCGGAGATGGCAATTGCATTTGGAAAGTTTACGAGCGCGCCTTGCGCGGCTGCCGGGTCATCGAGTTGGTCGATTTTGTTCAAGATCGTCAAGATTGGGATTTGGCCCGCTTCGATGTCCTCTAAAGTCTTGTAGACCGCCTCGGCTTGTGCCAGAGCGTTCGGATGGGTGATATCCACCACGTGCAGCAGCAAATCGGCCTCGGCAATCTCTTCTAACGTCGCCCGAAAGGCAGCGACAAGCTGGGTCGGCAGCTTCTGGATGAATCCGACCGTGTCGGTGATCAGCGCGACGTGTCCGCCAGGAAGGTCTACCCGGCGCGTGGTCGGGTCCAGCGTGGCAAATAACTGGTCCGCGACATAGATATCCGCCCCAGCCAGGCGGTTGAGGAGAGTGGATTTTCCGGCATTGGTGTATCCCACCAGGGTGACCAGCGGGATGCGAGAGCGATTGCGCCGGGTGCGGTACTGCCGCCGGTGGGTGCGGACTTTTTCTAGCTCGGCCTTCAAGTGGTCGATGCGCCTGCGAATGTCCCGCCGGTCGACTTCGAGCTGTGTTTCGCCCGGCCCGCGCAAACCCACCCCGCCCGCGCTGCCCGTTCGCCCCGCGCCCCCGCCGGCCTGGCGGGCGAGGTGCGTCCAGGCGCGGGTCAGCCTGGGCAGGCGATACTCATACTGTGCCAACTCAACCTGCAGAGCGCCTTCGCGCGTGTTGGCGTGCTGGGCGAAAATATCCAGGATTAACGCCGTCCGGTCGAGAATTCTAATACCATCCCCGAGGGCCCGCTCCAGCTCGCGCAAATGGCGCGGCGACAGCTCCTCGTCAAAGAGCACGACATCCGCCATCAATTCCTGAGCCAACGCCTTTACTTCATCGACTTTTCCGGGCCCGATGTAGGTCTGCGAGTTCGGCTGATTTAACTTTTGCGTTGTTTCTCCAACTACATCCAGGCCGGCGGTCTCGGCTAACAGACTTAATTCCTGCAGCGAGGCGTCTAAAGATAGCAACTCTCTTCGCCCATAGATCTCCACGCCAACCAGGAAGGCGCGCTCCCTGGGGTGAAAGGTCGGCTCCGATTTTATTTTTGTCATCATGCCTCAGCGCTTTCGGACGGAGGGGCTGTGCTCTGGTCAACGTCGAGCGCAAAGAGCTTTGCCAGCTTTGGATCGTGCGGCGTCGATCGGATTGGCAGGAGCACGTGGAAGGTCGAACCAGGGCACATCATTTCATTGTACCCGGACGATTCGACCCAAATCGACCCGCCATGGGCTTCGATGATGCCTCGCGTAATGGACAAACCCAGGCCCGGACCGCCGCCTTTGAATTTTGTCTTTCCACTTGAGTGAAGCGAGGTATTCCCCACCCTTCCGAATTTCTCGAAAATTACGGAATGGTCTCTGGGATCAATCCCGATCCCGGTGTCGCTGAGAGTGATCTCAAAGAAACCGGGAAGTTTTCTGCCATCGACCGTGATTTTGCCGCCGTCGGGGGTGAATTTGATCGCGTTTGAGAACAGATTTCGAAAAGCCTGGTACAGCCTTTCGTTGTCGCCAAAGGTCATCTCGTCGCATCCCGGAAAGTCGACGACCTCCAGCCGCATCGAGCGATCTTCGATTACATCGATGAACTCATCGCGCAAGACAAAGAACAGGCGGTTCAACCACAGCGGCTGAAAGTTGAGCGACAGGAGGTTGTTGTCGATCAGAGACACATCGATCATATCGTCAATAATGTGCCGCAACCGGTTGGCGCCATTTTCGATCCCGTTCAGCAGCACCTCGATATTATTCCTGTCAGACCCCAGTTGAGAAGAGTCTCTGATCATCGAAGAGTATCCCTCGATCAATGTCAGAGGGGTTTTCAATTCATGAGCGGCAATAGCGATAAAATCCGACTTGCTTTTGTCCAGCCTCTGTAGATTTTTATTGGCATGTTCGAGCTGCCTGGAGATGTGCCGGATGTTTTCTTCGATTTCCAGATGGGCCGCATATTCAAAACAGTGAGAAAAAACCGGCATAAGCGCCTCCAAGAGCGCGAGGGCACCCGGGCCCGGCAGGTTCTCCCGAGCCACCTGATATGTGACCAGGTGCATGTGGTTCAGAATTGACGGCAGGCTGGTCCGATGCGCTTCTAAATCGGATTGGGTTCGAGCCATCACCCACTCTCGAAGCAAATCATCCATATTGGCAGGATTGCCGCTGTGAACGGATTGAGCTATGCGATCGAAGAATTGCTCCAGCAGCTCTTCGAAGTTCTTACGCAGTTCTTCGCCTTGTGCAAGCGTCAGTGTGTTACGGCTGACCCAGGGTCTGTGAATGGTGTTTAGTGCATCATCAATGGTCATTTTTTTGAAAGATTTTCTAGAATCAGGCTTTGTTGGTTAATTTTACTGTAAATTCGATGAAATCAATGACCTATTCCTAAACTATACGCATGTATCGGCGCTGTTCATGCAAGAACGCCGGTTATTATTTCGCTCAATTCCGCCAACGCCCTGGCCGAATAGAGCAGGGCTCTCTCCCGTTTCCCGCGAGGGACCGGGTCGGGCAGCGGCGGCAGGATGCCAAAGTTCGCCTTCATAGGCTGGAAATCCCGCTCGCTCGCGGCTGTAATATAGTTGCACAGCCCGCCTAGCATGGTTGTTGGAGGCAGCTCAACTGGCTTTTTGCCTTGAACGAGGCGCGCCGCGTTCAGGCCCGTTAACAACCCGGTTGCGATATTCCCGACATAACCTTCGACGCCCGTGATCTGCCCTGCTAAAAACAAACCGGGGCGCGCTTTTGTCTGTAAACTGGGATGCAAGATCGCCGGCGAAAACACGAAGGTGTTACGGTGCATCTGTCCATAACGGGCAAATTCAGCTTGCTGCAGCCCAGGAATTAACCGAAAGACCCGCCTTTGCTCCGCAAACTTCAGGTTGGTTTGGAAACCGACCATGTTGTAGAGCGTGGCGGCGAAATTATCCTGGCGCAACTGCACCACTGCATAAGGCCATCTCTCTGTTCTGGGATCTCTCAGCCCGACCGGACGCACCGGCCCGAATGCGAGCGAATTCCGCCCCCGGCGAAGCATGATCTCGACCGGAAGACAGCTTTCAAAGTAGCGTTCAACGCCAGCGCGCACACCCGTTTCGATCTCGTCCTCGAATTCGTGCAATTCAATGCGTTCCCCAGTTGCCAGGGCGTGCACAAACGCATCGTATTCCCCCTCGGTTAGCGGGCAGTTGATGTAATCGCCGTTTGTATCCCCGCGGCTATAGCGGGAGGCTCGAAAGGCGATATTCATGTCGATTGATTCATACGTCACAATGGGCGCAATGGCGTCATAAAAGAAAAGCTGTTTCTCCCCGGTCCACTCTTGAATAGACGCAGCGAGCGCGCTGGAGGTCAGGGGGCCTGAGGCGATGACGACTACCCCTTCCGGTATCTGGCGCATTTCCTCTCGGATCAGGGTGATATTTGGGTGGGCGGTAATCCTTTCCGTCACAGACTTTGCGAATAACAGTCTGTCGACCGCCAGGGCCCCGCCAGCCGGTACGGCGCATTCATGAGCAATGCGCAGCAGCAACGATCCCAGGAGCAAGGTTTCCTCCTGCAGCAATCCAGTTGCCCTGTCCGGCAGTTTAGACCCCAGCGAATTCGAACAGACGAGTTCGGCTAAATCACCCGTTTGGTGCGCGCCGGTCTTTTTGTCAGGTCTCATCTCGAACAGCCTGACTTTGACTCCCCGTTCGGCCGCTTGCCAGGCAGCTTCACACCCTGCCAGGCCTCCACCCACCACAGTTATCTCAGTCATCTCTCATTGAATTGTACCAAGAAAGAGTAGTATAATTTGGCTTGCCCATGCAGAACACAGGCCTTGCATCGCAAGGCGTGTTCCCCTGGAGTGCAAATCGATAAAGACAATAACGGAGATATAAAATGATGGGTTTAGGTCCTACAGAGTTGATCATCATACTGGTGATTATATTGGTCCTTTTCGGCGTCGGCCGTATCAGCAAAATTGCCGGTGAAATGGGGAGCGGCATTCGCGCGTTCAAAGATGGTCTTCAGGGTCCTGAAAAAGAAAAAGGGAAAGAAGCCCAAACTCAAACAGAAGCCAACAAATCAGACGAATCCTGACGAATCGGCAAACTTAATGACTGCAAACCGCCTCCGCACATGGGGGTGGTTCTTTGTAATCAAACATAATCATTCAACCAGACGATCATCATTTATTCCAGGCTCGGGTGAGAATTGCATTCATATGGTTTCTACAAATTTCTACCGGAATAAATTCACTAAGTTCCTCTCATTCGTTCTCGTGCTCTTTCCCGTTTTCTTGTTTCCGCGCGTAAACCTTGCGCAGCCAGTCGTTCAAGCGGTATTATTCTTTTCACCCTCCTGCCCACACTGCCACGATGTCATCGAAAATGTCCTTCCACCTTTGGTGGGAAAATACCCCAACCAACTTGACATCATTGGGATCGACGTCTCAAACGCCACGGGGCTGAAACTATACCAGGCAGCCATTGAGAAATTCCAGATCCCAGAAAGCCGCCTGGGCGTTCCAACCTTGATCGTCGCGAGCGAAGTCCTGGTTGGCACGGATGAAATTGCGATTATGTTCCCGCAGATCGTCGAAAATGGTCTGGCGCAGGGGGGCATCGCATGGCCCGCAATCCCAGGCTTGGCCGAAATCCTGGCGGCGCAAGCGGCCCCCACAAGCCAGTCGACCCCCGAGCCGGAGCCCGCGCCGGCGGCTGGCCCGGTTTTTGTTCAAAGATTCATGCAAGACCCGTTTGCCAACAGCGTCGCCACAATCGTTTTGCTTGGAATGATCGTCTGTGCCGTGATCGTTTTATCCAACTACCTGAAGGGGCCTGAACACAGGT
>JADYYC010000487.1 GCA_020853835.1 Anaerolineales bacterium | reverse complement strand
ATGGTCAAGAATAACCCGATGCGGAAAAAATCCGAGAAACGGTAATTGGCTGGAGTGATCATAAGAATGTTGACGGGGTGAGCAAACGGGGTTAGAAAGGTTGTCGAACAGCCGATTGCCGTAGCCAGGGCAACCGCTTGCGGGCTGGACCCCAATTGAATTGCCGCTGAAATGGCTACCGGGCCGGCTACCAGGGCGGATACCTGGCCACCCATAAACTGGGTGAGCAAGCCTGAGAGAAGGTACGCGCTGGCAGCCAAACCCAAGGAGCCAAAGTGGGCCGCTAAATCAACCATCTTCTCCCCCAGGCGACTTGCCAGGCCGGTTTCCGCCATGGCCAAACTGACAGTATACATGCCCGCGATTAAAAATATTGCTTTCCATTCGATCGCTTGATAGGCCTCTTCCATGGTCAGAATGCCAGACAGAATCACAAAAATGGCCGCAAACATCATGGAGAGATACACAGGAAGCCCGACGATAGACGCCAGAATTGCCAGCAGGACCACGCCCAGAGTGAGGTATGCCTGCTGCCGCTCGAGGGGTTGGTCGTACTGGTTGGGCTGAAAAGTGATAAAGTTCGCCTCTTTCTGAAGCATTGGAATTTTTTCACGCGGGCCTACCAGGAGCAGAGAGTCCCCCAGGGCAAGCTTGATATCCCCGACGTGCGTGCGGATGCTCCGTTCAAGCCGGCGGATGGCGACGACCGTAAAGCCATACTGGCGTCGAAAATCGAGTTCTTTTAAGCTTTTTCCGATCGCGTTTGAGCGAGGCGCCAGGACGATCTCCATCATCATCACGCCAAAGGGGCTGATGTGTCCGTTCGTTTTCTCTCGCCCAATAGTCAACCCCTCTTCTGTCAACTGGTTGACCTTCTCTTCGTTTCCTACCACTAAAAGAATATCTTGAGGCTGGATCACGAACTCTGGAGAAGGGGAAAAGACCGCCCGTTGTCCATGCCAAACGGCTGCAACCTCGACCCCGAATTTTCGCCCAATGCCAGCCTGCGTCAAGCTCTTGCCTGCCAGATCGGATTCAGCCTGTACTTGTACCTCCCAAAGTCTTTCTCCAAGCTGGTAAATATCTTCCAGTTCGCTGCCCGTCATGCGCGTCATCATCTGTTCCGCTGTGGGTTGCCGTTCTGGAAGCAGGCGATCCCCGAACAGTGTGAGAAAGACTATTCCCGAAATCATGATCAAACCGCCCGTTGGGGTGAAGTCGAAGATCCTGAGGGCTGTTTGGGGAGGGTTGGCGACGCGGAGCAGGTCGCTGACGATGATATTTGCCGTTGTAAAGTATGTTGCGGCGCCCCCCAGCAGGCTTCCATAGGCTACGGGGATTAACAGCTTACTGGGTTTGATTTTAATGCGCCGCGAAACCTCCATCGCGCAGGGAAGTATCAATGCGCCGGCGGCAAGGTTGTTCATAAAGAGAGAAAGCAGCGCGGTGGTCGTTGCGAATAAAAAGATCAGGCGCCGTTCGGAAGAACCGCCTATGGTGATCAGCTTCTGGGCGATCCAACGGGTGACCCCGCTCTTGTCCAGCCCTTTGGTCAGAATGAAAAGACAGATCAGCGTAATAATGACCGGCTGCCCAAAACCCGTGATCGCTTTGCTGGCATTCTGCACCATCCCTGCCTGCCCCAACATATTCAGTCCGAAAAATTGGGCAATGCCAAGCGTAGCGGCGATCAACAGAGCAGCCAGATCCATGCGCAACCGGTTGAATAACACCAGCGCCATGGGGATTGCGACTATGATGATCAGTAAAATTTCTGCGTTTGTCACCTTGAACATGTTGGGCGGTCTTTTTCAGCCCTGGGTCAAGACTTCTGGAAGGCAGAGCGGACTTTCTGCAGCAACTGGCTCAAGCGGACCCACACCGGTTCCGGCGCGGGTGGCGGTTCTCCGGTTGGGGGTGGCCAGGGCGGGAGGTCAAACATCTTGCGGAAGATATATCCGCCCAGCAGCGCCAGCGTTGCCAGCGTCGGGGCCGCAAACACGACCCCGATCACGCCGATCAGGCGGGCCAGGATGATGGCTGAAAGCAGTATCCCCGCGGGATGGATGCCCAGGGTGCCTCCGAGCAAGCGCGGCACCACCATGTTGTCGAAGATGAAATCGAGCACCATGCAGGCACCCACCACCAGTAAGGTGTAAGCCCATGGCTGCAAGCCAAAGTAATTGCCGACCTGGAAAAAGGCCACGATGGCGGCCAATGTCCACGTGACTGCCGGACCCACATACGGTACGAAGCGCGCCAGCCCAGCCATCAATGCGATCACCAGTGCCAGCCGGGTTCCCAGCAGCGACAGCATGACATAATATGAAAAGATGGTCAGGATCGAGATGATGAGCTGCCCGCGCAAAAACGCATCCCAGATGAAGAAAAGCTTGTGGAACAGGGTCTGGATATCGGCGTTATAGCCCGGGATCTCGATGTGCATCAGGTTCTCACGCAACTGCCCCCCTTCGGCAAGCACAAAATATGAGATCACCAACAGGAACATTGTCCACGCAACGGTGGTAGCCGCGCTGGTGGCAAATTTGCCCAACAAACTCCCTGCCTGTCCGATCACCGGCTGGACGGTGTTCAATAGCTGGTTTGTCAACGATAGCAGGTCGAGCTCCGCAAAGTCGATCCGCAGGGGCCCGACGTAGAAATTCTGCCTGGAGAGATTGCTGACAAACTCCGGCAGCGTCTGGATGAACTTGTCGATAAAAACCATCAGGCTTTGAGCTTGCTGGACGATGGCAAAACCGCTTGCCGTGACCGTTGCAATGAGCAGCAGGACCAGAAACAAGAAAATGAGGTTGACCGACATCCGCCAACCGATTTTCAGGGTTTTGCTGATCCAGGCCGCCACCGGATGGAGGAGGAACGTCAGGATGAACGCCAGCAGCAGCGGGGCGATGATATTCCGAAAATAAAACAGCAGGCCGGCGAATATAGCTATAATCGCCAGCCCGATGACCGTCTTGGTGGTCGATCCCCATTTTGGGGATTCATCAGTTGGAGAGGGAGGCAGCTCCGTCATTGCGGGTGTCCTTTCCAGCTAGGCCCGATGGTCATCAAACAGGCCTCCCTGTTCGGCCAGGGTTTTCTTGCCCAACGCCAGCGATGAGCGACGGATGGGGGTGAACTGGCCTCACACTCGCTCAGCGCAGGAAGAACGAGATAATGACCAGGATGGCAAAGAACGATCCAGCCAGGATGCCGATCCTGCGCAGGTCTTTCAAGGTCTGGCTGTAATCGGGGTTGAACTCAGTTGAGTAAGTCCGGCTCATGAGGTTGCTCGTGAGATTGGATGAAGCCTGAGGCGCCGATTGTTCGACCTCCCGCGGGGTCGAGGCGGGAACGCTGGATACTTTACGAGATTGTTTCTTGGTCTTTTTTGCCATTCGAATGCTCCGTTAGAGAAAGTTTAGCCGCTGGTTTGCAAGCGCGCGATCACAACAATGCGCTTGTTGTCCTTCAGGTAAGGATAACACGAGATCAGGGTGGTGGTTGCCTGGGGGGTCGGATCCATCACTTCGACCGCGGTGGGCGCCACGATTTTCGTGTCCACCACAATGTAGGTGTAGGAACGCTGGTTGGTATGCACGATCACCAGGTCGCCCGGGTTCAGGCGGTCCAGGTCTCGAAAGATCTCGCCGAAAATATCGTTGTGCGCCGAGAGCACCAGGTTGCCGCGTTCGCCGGGGTTGGCCGTGCCTGGGTGCTGACCGACGCCCTTCTTGAGTTGCTCCCATCCATCGCCCTGCACGATCGGGGCGTCGATGTTCAACGCCGGAACTTGCAGCCGGATGGCCTGGGAGGGGCTGGGGGTCGGGATCGGCGCGTTGAAGAGCGATTGGACGAGCGGGCGCAAATGCTCGGGGATTTCCTCCTCATTGAACCGCGTTCCGCCCGGGGAATCGGGCGGGGTGTGTCCTGAGGGCAGGACCACCGCCGCGATCAGAGGCGTAGGCGTGAGCGTGGGTTGTTCGATGACCGCGACCACTTCTCGATTGAGTTCCTTGAGGACGTTCAACCCGTTGAACAGGATGTAGATGAACCCCACCACTGCGCTGATCTCGATCAGAAGCAAAAAGCCATCGAATACTCGCTTGCCAAGCGACGGCCCCCGCGGGGTTTCAGGTTGGTCCTCCAGCGCCTCGCTGCGCCAGCTCTCCAGGGACAGCCCGTCCAGATCCGAGGCAAGCGTCACGACGCGCCCACTGCGCCGGTAGCGTTCGAGGCGCGCCTGACGAGCTGCCCGGCGTTTTTCGACCAACAACCAGCGCAGCTCATCGAGGGACAGTTCTGGGGAGTCCTTTTGTTTTGACACGAAAGAAAATTATACCTTAAAAAGGCGCCTTAAAAGCTGATCTTGCTTGCGGCAATCGCCGGTGCGCAGCCCGTTCGCCGATAGCCAGGATTCGGTATAATATCCCCTCATGCATACCGGAACCGATATGTTGAAGCGGTCAGGGAGATAGGCTCTCGTGTTGGAATTATCCCTGGCGGGGAATCGACCTGGCCTGTTAAGGCTCTGGCGCGCCTTTCTCGCCCTGGCAATCTTGCAATGCCTGGCGGCCCTTGGGATCACCTGGAGCCTGCGCGCCGTTGCCAGCAATACCAGAGGCTTGATCGAGTTTATAATTGCGGGCGCCGTCCTTTTACTCCTCTCCGGTTTTATCGTGCTGCTCGTTCAAGCCTGGACGAGCCCGGCCTTGACAGATCAACGCCTCGCCTCCCTGCTCCGCTTTGTGCGCCATCCTAACCGGTTCGCCTTCCTGGCTGTCCTCACCAGCGCTCTGTTCTTTCTAGGGGTTTTCACCGCCACGCTGGTTCCCGAGACCAGCGAGCCTTTCACGCGCGTGATTCTTGAAAAAGCGCTGCCGGTAGCGCTGCTGGCTGCCGGATTAAGCCTGCAAACTCTGGCGGGTTTGCTGATCATCCGGCATGGCGGTTTACGCTTCGATCTCTCTGGTAAGCGGGTGTTTGGATCGATCCTGATTCTTACTTTGGCGTTTTTCCTGTATTGGAGCTGGCTTCTGGCGACCGTGATCCCATCTGTGTCGCGGGTCGTGGGCTGGAACACGATGGGCGTCCCGATTCTGGAGCAGCAAGTCTTAATTGCCTGGCTGTTGGGGATGGGGATGTTGCTGCTCATCCATCTCGCAAACATTCGACCGGGCGTTTCCGGCTGGGTGTCGCGCATTAAAACCGCCCGGATCGATCTGGGAATTTCGCTGCTCATCTGGCTGGCCGCGATCCTGGCCTGGCAGTCCATCCCGGTTCAGCCGAACTGGTTCTTGACCGAACGGATGTACCCGAACTTTGAGTCCTACCCCTCGTCGGACGCAAGCCTCTACGATCGAGCCGCTCAATCCGCCCTGGTCGGATCAGGATACCGCTTCATCGAAGACTTCAACATCCGGCGCCCTCTGCACGCGTTGTATTTGACGCTGCTGCACTTGCTTGCAGGTCAGAATTATGAGCGCCTGGTTTTTTACCAGATCATCGTGCTGGCTATCTTTCCGGTGATCTTATTTTGGCTTGCGAAATCTTTGCAGGACCGCGTCTCAGGCGTGATCGCGGCGGCCCTGGTGATCTTTCGAGAAGCAAACGCCATCATACTCTCGGGGGCGGTCACCAACGCCAACGCCAAATTGCTCATGGTGGATTTGCCCACCGCGCTGCTGCTGGCGCTCTTCTTTTTGCTCGCCATCCTCTGGTTGAAAAATGACCCCGATAACGCCCTGTGGGCGTCGGTGTGCGGACAGGCGCTGGGCCTGGCGATTCTTATACGCCCCGAAACGATGATCCTGGGCGCCGTTCCGATATTTGTGCTCTTCACGTTGGTCTGGCGGCGCAAACCCGGCTGGAAATTTCTGCGCCAGTCAGCGCTGTTCGCGTTTGGCGCGCTCCTGGTGCT
>JADYYC010000486.1 GCA_020853835.1 Anaerolineales bacterium | reverse complement strand
TGGGCGTGGTCCTGATCGTGGCGGGCATTTTGTTCTTCGTGGCGCGCTTTTTGGGCTTTCCCGGCCGGATCGCGCTGCCGCCCGTCAACCTGCCGTCAGAGCAGGATACGGGCGAGATCGTGCGCCTCACGGGCAGCGGAGAGCTGACCGAGGTGGTTTACGACGTCAAAAAGTACGACCGGATCAGCTTTTCGGCGGGCGGGGTAGCGCAGATCATCCAGGGCGATCAGGAGGGGGTGCGCGTGACGGTGGACGACAACCTGGCGGACTACCTGATGGTGGAGGCGCGCGGCGGCGAACTGCGGCTTCAGGCGCGCCCCGGCTATTCGCTCGCGCCGAGCCAGCCGCTGCGCTTCACGGTCTACGTGCGCAATTTGAAAGGGGTGGATGCTTCGGGGTCGAGCGAATATCACATCGACGGGCTGAACGCCCGCCGCCTGGAGCTTTCCAGCTCGAACCTGGCGAAGTTCACCATCCGGGGTTTGCAAGCGCAAGACCTGCGGGTCTTCCTGAGCGGGTCAGGCCAGGCGGAGGTCAGCGGCGCGGCGGAGCAACTGCGGCTGGAGATCAAAGGGGCGGGGAACCTCCAGGCCGGAGACCTGAAAACCTCCCGGGCGCAGCTTCAGATCACGGGGGCGGGGGTTGCGGTGGTGTGGGCGAGCGACCGGCTGGAGATCAAGATCAAAGGCGCTGGCAACATCTCGTATTATGGGGAACCACGGGTGACGCAGAATATCAGCGGGTTGGGGCAGATCATCCCGCTGAGCGAGAAGTGACCCGCCTGCGGCGCCTTGCGGTTTTACTCCTGCTTCTCACGGCCGTGGAAGAACTCTACCAGGCCGAACCAGATCAGCAAAAAAGCGACGCCTTCGTCCAGGTTGCCGATGATGGGCAGGTTATCGGGCAGCAGTTCGAGGATGCCCATGGTGGGGTTGAGGATGTAGACCAGCCCGATCACGGCCATCAGGTAGACCAGCCAGAGCGGCCAGCCGCGGCTGGTGAGCGGGGTGGTGAAGGCGCGCAACTGCTCCGGCAGGCCCGCCGCGCTGGGTTCGGGCAGGCCCGGGATGGGCTTCTGCCCCTGGAAAGGATCATCTTCCGGCATGGTTTAACTCCTGGTCGAGCGGTGGGTCGGGCGGCGCAGCCGTCTGGAGGTTCGACCGCAGAAAAGTATACCGCGAAAGCCGGGCTGAGAAGGGCTTGAAAATCCCTTTTCGAGGGGAGGAGGGAGAGATTCTTTGGACACGGATTTGCATAGCTTCACACAGATCGATTTTACAAGACTTCCGAAGTCTCGCAGACTTCGGAAGTCTCACGCACATCCGCGCAGCCGCTATTGACCCATAACCCGCACGGGATTAGAATCAAACCGTCGCCCAGACTTCGAAAGTCTGGCGAAAAGTTCCCAGCCCCTCCTCTGCGGACGAGGTTGAAGATGCCGATTTATGAGTACGTTTGCCTGGACTGTCAAAACCAGTTCGAACAGGTGCGCCCGATGAAGGACGCCGACGCGCCCGCCGTGTGCAGCAAGTGCGAGAGCCTGCACACCTCGCGCATGCTCTCGCTGTTCTTTGCCTCGAGCGGCGGCAAGGCCATCGCCAGCAGCGGCGCGAGCAACTGCGCCGCCTGCACCAGCCGCTCCTGCTCCACCTGCGGACGCTGAACAAACCCATGATGGAACAGGAAAACGAGGCGTTCGAGCTGATCCTGTTCCTGTACGATGACGCGCGCCGGGCCGGCGAGGCGCTCCAAAAGGCGCGCCAGCTCAGCAAAACGGGGGAATTGCAGTTGGTCGACGCGGCGGCGCTCGCCACAGACCTGGATGGCAGCCCAAGTTTTCACGAACTGCACGACCTGAGCGCCCGGAAGGGGGCGCTCTTCGGCCTGATTTCAGGGGCGCTCGTGGGGCTGCTGGGCGGGCCAGCCGGGGCGCTGCTCGGCGGCGCGATCGGCGCGGCGATGGGCGGCGCCGTGGCGGGCGGGCTCGACCTGGGGTTCTCGGACGAGTTCCTCTCCGAGCTGGCGCGGGCGCTGCGCCCGGGGCATTCGGCGCTGCTGGTCATCGTCGAGCTGCCGTACGCCGAGCCGCTGCAGCGGGCGCTCGAACCCTTTCCAGAGCGGGTTTTGCGCCATTTGTTGCGCGCTGAGGCGGTCGAGCAGTTGAGGCGGGCCGAGGGCGGAGAAGACGCCTAGCCGCCTGCGATCCGCCTGCCCTCACCAGTAACAGCCCTGCTCGACCTGTTCGAAATTCTCGGGGGTCTCTTCGGGCAGCGGGCGCATCCAGTGTTCGTTGAACAATTCCTTGAAGAAGGGCCAGTCCTCCCAGCGGCGGCCGCGAATGCCGAACATGATCTGGACCGAGCCGCCCAGGTGCATTCCGATGCGCCCCAGGCGCCGGACGTGAGCGGCGAGCGGCAGTCCGTAGGCGCCCGCCCCGATCAGCGCCACGTCGAATTCGATCTTTTCCATCTGCTCACAGGTCCAGTCCAGCGCGTCGAACCAGGTGGCGAAATCGACCCGGGTGCGGGCGATCGACTGCACCGGCTTGAGCGTGATCAGCTCGAAGTCGGGCAGCGCCTGCGGGTTCTTGAACAGCAGCTTCCGCCTGGCGTACTGGCGGCGGATGCTCTGCTCGAACGGGTAGACGACCAGCACACGCTTGCCCGCCAGCGCCGCCGACCAGGGCTGGTCGAAGTAATAGGAGTCCAGGTCGGCCATGGGGGCGGTCAGGGCGCGGCCGAGGTGGTGGACTAGGGGGGTCTCGTCGCCATAGACGCCGATCAGGTCGACCTGGCGCAGGTCTTCGATCATGCGCCGGGCAAAGCGCTCCAGGCTGCGGTCGTCGGTGGGGAAAAAGCCGGCGTTGGTGGCGATCCGGTAACGATAGGCGTCGTCCCACCAGAAGGGGCCTCCGCCGCGCCGCAGATAGCGCCCCAATTGAACGGCGAACGAGCCGGGGCGCTGCATATTCTCGTAGCGGACGACCGCCTCCATCTCGATGCGGGCCAGGCGGGCAACCAGGTAAGGCTCACCCGTCAGCACGACGCGGCGCAGGCGCTCATTCACGGCCGCGCCGCGCAGGTCGAGGCGCAGGTCCTGGCGCAGCTTGGGCTTGCCCCGCAGCAGGCGCAGGGCGCGCCGCCCGCGAAAGAGGAGCCGGTCTGCGCGCGCCAGGAGGGCGGTGGCTATTTTCTTCAGGCGTGGTTCAGGTTCCACTGTGCGTAAATTGTAACGGCTGACCTAGACCAGGTCGACGCCGTCGTGTCTCCGCGACAAGGGGTCTCCGAGCGGTTCGACGTGCGTGGTGATGCTCGCGTTGGGGATCAGCCCGCGGATCTTCGTCTCCACCTCCTCGGCCAGGTCGTGGCCCTGCTTGACGGTCCAATGACCCGGCACAAGCAGGTGCACGTCCAGAAAGCGGCGGGCGGCGGCCTGGCGGGTGCGCAGGGCATGGTAGCTGACCCCTCTTTCGGCGAACGAGTCCAGCGCCTCCCTGACTTTGTCCAGCTCCTCGGGCGATATGGCGACATCCAGCAGCCCGCGCCCCGAGTGCAGCAGCAGCCGGTAGCCGGTGTAGATGATATTGGCGGCCACGAGCAGGGCGATGACCGCGTCCAGGCGGGCGTAGCCGGTCAGCCACACCAGCCCAACGCCGACCAGCACGCCGGCGGTCGTCCACACGTCGGTCATCAGGTGTTTTCCATCCGCCTCGAGCGTGATCGAGTTGTGCTCGCGCCCGACGCGGATCAGTTCGATCGCGACGCCCAGGTTGATCAGCGAAGCCAGCACCGAGACCGCCAACCCCAGCCCGACCTGTTCGAGCGGCACGGGGTTGATCAGGCGCGGCACGGCGGTGATGATGATGCCGATCGCGGCGAGCACGATCATTCCGCCCTCGAAACCGCTGGAGAAGTACTCGACCTTGGAGAAGCCAAAGGTGAACTCCTCGTTTGCGGGGCGGTCGGCGACGCTGAGGACGATCAGGGCCACGACGGCGGAGGTCAAGTTGACGGTCGATTCGAGGATATCCGACAGCAAGCCAACCGAGCCGGTGATGTGGTAGGCCAGGCCTTTGAGGGCGATGGTGGTCAGCGCGGCGCCGATCGAGAGCCAGGCGTAGCGCGTGAGAGGGAATTTTCCTGAAGTTGAGCCAGTCATTTCGTTTCGCCCATTGGGCATTCGGTCTTTGGTGCGGACAAGGTTGATTATAACGCCCCGGCCGTTGCACAGGGAGAACACTCTGGAGTTAGGAGGCGCTCCTGGATGGCGCGGGTGAAGATTTCTCACCGCCTGACGGCGGTTCGAAATGACGGGAGGCGGGGGCAAGACTTCCGAAGTCTCGCAGACTTCGGAAGTCTGGGCAACTCCGCGGTCGATTTGACGATTGCCCTCACCCCGGCCCTCTCCCGGGGGGAGAGGGGGGCTGCCCTCCTCCCGTCATTTCGACGCGCTAGCCCTCACCCCGGCCCTCTCCCAAAGGGAGAGGGGGATTCGGCCTGTCATTTCGACGAGCGTAGCGAGGAGAAATCTTGAACGACGAGCGCCAGGATTTCTCACCGCCTGACGGCGGTTCGAAATGACGGGGGGTGGGGGCAAGACTTCCGAAGTCTCGCAGACTTCGGAAGTCTTAAAAATCTCGCTCTGTGAAAATCTGGGTCCAAACGAGGGGGTTCGACGCGCGCTCCCTCACCCCTCCCCCTCTCCCGCCGGGAGAGG
>JADYYC010000485.1 GCA_020853835.1 Anaerolineales bacterium | reverse complement strand
TCGAAAGCGCGCGTATCGAGGACGTAATCCGCCACTTTTATGCTGTAGGGCAGCGCTTCAGGCCCCTCGACCGTTTCGCCTGCGGGGGGTGGGGTAATTTTCCGGGTGCGGCGCAGGATGGCCCGAACGCGCAGGATCAGTTCATCCACGTTGAAAGGTTTGCAGAGGTAGTCATCTGCGCCGACTCTGAAGCCGGCGATGCGATCTTGCGGCTTCACCCGGGCGGTCAGAAACAGGATCGGGACATGATTGAGCAGCGGGTCGGCGCGCATCGCCCGGCAGACCTGGTACCCGTCCATATCGGGCATGACGATGTCCAGGATGACCAGGTGCGGCGGAGACTGGCGCGCGATAAAGATGCCCTTCTCGCCGCGGCTGGCGAGCGTGACGTGAAATTCATCGCCTTTCAGGCTGCGCTCGATCGTCCGGGCAACCAGGTAGTCATCTTCGATAACGAGGATTTCAGCAGCTTCCATTTCATAGCTCCAGGGGCAGCAAAACACGGATCGCTGTCCGTGGCTCCGGTGTGCTCTCTGCGCTGATCTCGCCGCCGTGCTGGCGCACGATCTCGCGGCAGATGCTGTATTCGATGCCCGTGCCGCGCCCGCTCGTCGGCCCCAGAAAGTTGGGTTCGAAAACCGCGGCAAGCTGTCCCGGCGGGATCGGACGCCCGTCATCGCTGACCTCGACCAGCGCCTGGTCCGGCGGTACGAGGCGGGAGGAGACCCAGATGGTGTGGGCGCGCCCCGCTTCGGCGGCATCCTTCGCCAGCAGAAGCAGGTTCACCCAGAGCGCCTCGATCTGAGGGCGGTAACCGGTCATCTCGGCCAGGTCCGGGTCGAGGTCGACCTGCAGCCGCGACCCGGCCGCCTCAAGATTTGCGCTGACAAGGGACAGGGCGGAGCGGATCGAATCGGTGATCGAAAATTGTTCGGAGGCCTCGCCGGGTGGGCGTGAAAATTCCATCAACCGCTGGACGACCTGCTGGAGGCGCCAGCCCGCCTGCTCGATCGCTTCGGCGGATTCCCTGCCGGGCTGGTCTTGAGCGAGGCTGCGCAGCAAAATTTGTGCATCGGCAATGATGGTGGTCAACGGGTTGTAGATCTGGTGGGCGACGCCCGAAGCCACCTCGCCGATGGTAGCCATCCGGGCGGCCTGGATCAGGTGGGTTTGAGCGGCCTTCACTTCGGCTTCCATGCGCTTGCGCTCGGTGATATCGCGCCCGACGGATTGGAACTCGAAAATTCGTCCGCGCGCGTCAAAGATGGCCCGGTCGGTGCGCTGCATCCAGCGCAGGCCTTGCTCGGGCAGCATCACCTGGTGTTCGAGCATGGCAACGCTCTTCTCGGTTCCAAAGGAGACCAGGTGCTGGATGAGCTTGGGCCGCTCGCTTTCAGGGATGAAGTAAAGGAAGTTCATTCCCAAAAGCTGCTCACGGTCGCGCCCGAAATAGCGGCAGTAGACCTCGTTGACAAAGGTCAGCGTGCCGTTGGGTTTGAAACGACAGATCAATTCGGTCTGATAGTCTTCCACGATGGCGCGATAGCGCGCTTCGCTCTCGCGCAGAGCCTGCTCCGCCTCCACGCTGCGCGTGATGTCGTGCGTGACATCCATGTAACCGATCAGGCGGTCGTTCTGCTTTTCATCGCGCAGAGCCGTCAGGCGCGAGCTCACCCAAACCTGCTTGCCGGCGCGGTTGGTGAAATTGCGCGTCACATGCGCGGGGGGCGTTTGACCCTCTTTGGGGGAGGCGACCGGCGGGTTAAAAACGGACAAATACACCTGCGCCACCGGGCGGCCAAGGCGCTCTTCGGCGCTGAACCCGAACAAAGCCCTGGCAGAAGGGTTCCAATAGGTGATGCGACCCGCCAGGTCCCACACCACAATCGCGTCGCGGACGTTGTTGAGCAGCAGGGCCTGATAGCGGATCTGGTCGAGCGAGCGCTGGATGGAGAGCTTGAGGCGGTGCGCCTGGACGGATTTATGGATCAGGGCTGGCAGGGTGATCAGGTAATCCCCGCTTTTCAGCAGGTAGTCAGAGGCGCCGCGCAGGATGGCCTGGGCGGCGATGCGCTCGCTGCCCTGACCGGTGATCATAATGACCGGGGTTTCCTGCTCGCGCCTGGCCATCTGCTCGAGCACATCCAGACCCGTGCCGTCTGGAAGGCGATAGTCGAGCAAGATGATGTCGTATTCCTGGCGGCTGAGCTTCTGCCACAGGCTGCGGATGTTAGCGACGCGATCGATCTCCTTGAAGCCCGAGATGCGCAAAAATTCGCTGACCATCTCGGCCTGAGCAAGGTCATCGTCCACAACCAGAACCCGATATGCAGATTCGCTCATTCCCGTTATTCGATCACCAACCAGACGCGGCCCTTTTTCTGCAAGGCGGTTCATCGCTGAGGATATACTTGGGCGGGCTAAAAATCCATAAAATTGATGTAAAGGTTGCCGGATTACTTTCTCGTCTCTCAGGCCGGCAAAAGTGATCGGGCAGGTGAACAGACCTACTCCGCCTCGCTGGGCGCCTTGAAAAAAACATACGGGGCTCGCGCCGGGTAGTAATGATAAATCGTCCGGTCTGGAAAGTATGCGGAAAGGCTGGAATCCACCTCGGGACCGCGCGAATAGGCGAAGATGAAAGGGGTATCGAGGAAGGGCGTTTCCAGTTCGAGCAATGTCCCATACTCGATCCAGCCATGCGCGGTGTGGACGATGATCAGGGCAGGGGCGAGCTCCTGCGCCCCAGGGGTTTGAAAAGGGATCAAGTGGGAGGCGCTGACCCCATACAGCCCGCGAAGCATTTTCAGGCGCGCAGGGGTATAGAAGATCAGGTTGACCAGGACGAGCAGGCTCACCAGCGCGGTGACCAGCAAGGGCTGCGCCTTACGCCACCCGGAGTAGTTCGGGAACGGCTTGCCCGGCAGGGTGGGCCAGCCCGCCAGAAAAGCGATGCCGGCCGCGCTGAGCAAGGTCAGGCTGAAGAGGCCTTCATAATAGTAGCGCGGCCCAAAGACCCAGGCGCCAATCCAATAGGCATGGTACAGCACAAACAGGCTGACAAAGACGCTGACAGGCAGCAGGGCGCGCCAGTTGCGGTCGCGCAGGAGGGCCAGCAGCCCGAACGGCAGGAAGATCAGAGAGAACCTGGCCCAGCCGAACAGGTCGGAGCGGCCGATAAAGATGTTGAAACGGGTGTTGACCCAGGCCTGGTAAAGGGTGTGTCCGCCCGGGACGCGGCCCACATCGGGCCCAAAACCGATCTTGTCGTATTTCCACCAGAGCGTGTATGGGTTCAGCAAAGCATCCCCCGTCACGGCGTACTGCCAGAGGAAGTGCAGCGAGGCGATCAATAACGTGACGCCGCCCAGCAGGATCAGCAGCCGGCGGGTCGATTGGTCGCCGCGAACGAGCAGCACCAGTCCGTGGATCGCAAAAGGCAACCCGACGCTCAGGGCCGTAAAAGGGCGCGAAAGGGCCAGCAATCCGAGCGACCCGGCTGCGACAAGGACCGGCAGCCAGCGCGGCGAGGCGACATGATCGACAAAGGCGTCCATCCACGCCAGGACAAACGCCGCGCTGAGCACAAGCCCCAACGGGTGAGAGAGGAGCG
>JADYYC010000484.1 GCA_020853835.1 Anaerolineales bacterium | reverse complement strand
GCGCGACCCACCCAGGCGCGCTTGCGCGCGTCCGGCGGCTGGCGCCCGATTTGTGGATCCTGGCTCCCGGCGTGGGCGCCCAGGGCGGCGACCTGGAGGCGACGCTGCGGGCGGGGGCGCGCCGCGGTGCGCCTGGCTTACTGATCACGGTTTCGCGGGCGCTCGGGCGGGCAGACGACCCGCGCCGGGCCGCGCTCGAACTGCGCGACCAGATCAACCGCATCCAACAATCTCCACCCAGCCTGGGGGTGGGCGTAGATCAAAACGCGGCCGCCCTCCGCACGGGCAAATCCGCGCTGGCCGACGGGCTGCTCGAAGCTGGGTGCGTGCGCTTTGGCGAGTTCAAGCTGAAATCGGGCCTTGTGTCTCCCTTTTACCTGGACTTGCGGCGGCTGGTCTCCTATCCGGCGCTGCTGAGCGAGGTCGCGGCGGCCTATCTGGAGGTCCTGGACGGCCTGGAATACGACTGCCTGGCGGGGCTGCCGTACGCGGCCCTGCCCATCGCTACAGCGGTCAGCCTGGCAGGCGGAAAGCCCATGATCTACCCGCGGAAAGAGGTCAAAACCTACGGAACCAGGGCCGAGATCGAGGGTATTTTCGAGAGCGGCGAGCAGGCGGTCGTCATCGATGACCTGGCGACCACCGGCGGCAGCAAATTCGAGGCGATCGAGAAGCTCGAACAGGCCGGCCTGCGCGTGAAGGATGTGCTCGTGCTGATCGACCGCCAATCGGGCGCGGCGGAAGCGCTGGCCGAGCGGGGGTACCGTCTGCACGCGGTGTTGAAGATAGGCGAGATGCTCGATCACTGGGAGGCCTCCGCCCGCCTTCCGGGGGCCCAAATACAGGCGGCGCGAGACTTCCTGGCCCGGCCGGCGGAGGGCGAATGATGTATCACCACCTGAGGCCGCTGCTTTTTCGCCTCAAGCCGGAAACCGCCCATGAACTGACCCTGTGGCTGTTGCGCGCCCTGGGCGGCGTGCCCCCGGCTGCCTGGGTAGCGCGCCGCGTTTTTCAGGCCCCCGACCTGCCGGTGGAGTGTTTCGGATTGAAATTCCGCAACCCGGTCGGGCTGGCTGCCGGTTACGACAAGGACGGCCTGGGCTTTCGCGGCCTGGCCTGCCTGGGTTTCGGTCACGTTGAAGTCGGCACCGTCACCAAAATCGCCCAGCCTGGCAACCCGAAGCCGCGCGTGTTCCGCCTGGTTGAAGACCGGGCTTTGATCAACCGGATGGGCTTTCCGGGGCGGGGGGCGGAATTCGTGGCGCGGCGCATGAGAGGCGCGCGCCCTGGGGGGCTTGTGCTGGGCGTCAACCTGGGCAAGAACAGGGACACCCCGCTCGATGAGGCGGCGCTGGACTACCTGGCTTTGATCGAAACCTTTGCACCGCTGGCGGACTACCTGGCGATCAACATCAGCTCGCCCAACACGCCCGAGCTGCGACGGCTGCAAGGGCGCGGGCGGTTGGAGAGCCTGCTCGCCGCGCTGGACGAGAAACGGCGCGAGGTTGCTGCGCAGGTGGGCAAAAGCGTGCCGCTCTTGATCAAGCTCGCGCCCGACCTGACCCCGGCGGAGTTGGACGAGGCGCTGGACGCGATCCTGGCGTGCGGCATGGATGGAGTCATCGCCGCGAACACCAGCCTGAGCCGCGAGGGGCTGCGCTCGCCGTTGAGCGCGCAGGATGGCGGTTTGAGCGGTGCGCCTATTACCGAACTCAGCCTGGAAATGGTGCGCCGGATCGTGCGCTGCACGGATGGCAAGCTGCCGGTGATCGGGGTCGGCGGGGTGATGGGCCCGGATGACGCCCGCCGCCTCCTGGACGCAGGGGCAAAGCTGGTGCAAATCTACACCGGGCTGGTCTACGCGGGCCCGGAGCTGGTCAAGGAGATCGTTTCTTCGGCGTCGCGGTGGGGACGGGCATAAACTCTGGCAGCTTGAACTCGAACCGCCAGGTCGGCCCATAGGTCTGTTGGGGAGATACGTCGGTGAGGACCTCGAACCAGACGTTGCCGGGCTTGAGGGGGTAGGGGGCGCCGGTCAGAAAGGTGAGCGAGGGCATGCTGTCGGGGTTGGGCCGGCGCCAGCGAAGCTCGAAGACGCGGCCCTCCCGGATCCCATACGCCTGGCCTTCGCCGATAAACCTGAAATCATAGACTTCCGTCGACTTGGATTTGTAAAAATAGACCGCCGGCACGCGCAAGACGATCAAATTATCGGCGAAGACCTGGTCGTCGGTCAGGCTGTCATAGAGCGGCTCGAAGGCTTCGTTATCTTTTGCGCGCCTCTCGACATCCTGCCAGCGCAGGTAACGCCGCAGGCCGGGGAAATACTCCCAGTAACTGTACGACTCGGGGGAGAAGCGCAGCTCCAGCCGCTCTAACGGCTCGCCGGACTCCAGGATTTTCGAATTGGCTTCGAACCGCAGGCCGTTCAGATCCTGGCGCTGCTGGACGATCCCCCTGCGGGCGGCGTACTCGCTGAGCAGGGCGGTATCGGTGAAGAGCGTGTTGTAATCGTCCTCTTTGGACCCGATGCGGCAGATTGGCGGGCAGTTGTTCTTGCCCTCGAAGACCAGGAAGGGCTCGATGTCCGAACCTTTCCAGAAATCGATCAACCGGTCGTCGGCGTAGGCAAAGACAAAGATCCCCTTGTAAGCCCGGATGAGCTGCTCGTCGAAGGGGCGGCCTGAGCGGACCGGTCCGACCCGCTCGGCGTCGTTTCCATAGAAAATTCCCACAAAGCGGGTCAGTTCGTCTTCCAGGTAGTATTCGTACACATGGTCGGCGGAGTTCAGCCCCCATTGTGGGCGCACGTAGCGCGGGAAGTTGGTGATCTTGATCACCATCGGTCGCCGTTCCAGCGTCGAAAGCGAATCGACGCGCAGGCCGGTCAGCGGGTCGATGTCGAGCGCAAACGCGCCTGGGTCGAACGTGAAGAATTCGGACGAGATCGGCGTGGAGGTGGGGGCGGGCGTGCTCGTCGGCTGGAGCTCGAACACGCCCGCGGTGGCCG
>JADYYC010000483.1 GCA_020853835.1 Anaerolineales bacterium | reverse complement strand
GCATCAGCGAATTCTGGGGCTTCCCGAAGGCTATGGGCGCGATCTACGCCGCCCTCTACCTCTCGCCCCAGCCGTTGACGCTGGACGAGCTGGTGCGGCAGGTCGGCGTGACCAAGGGCGCCATCAGTACTAACGTGCGCGCCCTGGAGCGGCTCGGTATGGTCCACCGCCAGGTGGTCATCGGCGAGCGCAAGGATTTCTACACCGCCGAAGCCGACTTCTGGGGCATCGTCAAGACCCTTCTGCGCGAGCGCGAGAAAAGCGAGTTCGACCGCGCCCTCCGGTCGGTGGATCACAGCCTCGAAATGGTGGAGGGGGCCGAGATCGATCCTGAAGACCTCGAGCTGGCGCAGTATTACCGCAAACAACTGGGCGCGATCGCGGCCTTTTTCCGCACCCTCGACAACCTGGTCGCCACGCTGCTGGCGCTGGACGAGCTGCGCCTCGGCGCGTTGGAGAAGATGCTGGGCGCGTTCAACCGCAAGAGCCAGTGAGCGGCTTCTAATATCGAAACGAACGATGACTGATATTTTGGAGGTACGATAATGAAACCCATCCACGCCGTGACCGGCGTTGCCGGCTACACCGGTAAATACATCACCCGCCGCCTCTTGGGCGCGGGCATCGAGGTGATCGGGCTGACCAACCACCCCGCGCGCCCGAGCGAGTTCGGCGAGCGGGTGCGCTTCTACCCCTTTGATTTCGACCAGCCCGAACGGCTCGCCGCCCATCTCGAAGGCGTGGAAGTCCTGTATAATACTTATTGGGTGCGTTTTGACCACGGCCGGTCCACCTATGAGAGCGCGGTGCGGAACACCCGCGTCCTGATCGATGCGGCGCGGCGCGCCGGCGTGCGCCGGCTGGTGCACGTGAGCATCACCAACCCCTCGCTCGACTCGCCGCTGCCCTATTTTCAGGGCAAAGCGCTCCTGGAAGAGGCCATCCGCGCCTCGGGTTTGTCGTATGCGATCCTGCGCCCGACCGTGCTGTTTGGGCTGGAGGACATCTTGATCAACAACATCGCCTACCTGCTGCGCAAGTTCCCGCTCTTCGCCATCCCCGGCGACGGGACCTACCGCCTGCAGCCCGTCTTCGTCGACGACCTGGCGGCGCTGGCGGTGCGCGCCGCCGGCGAGAGCGAGAACTACACCCTTGATGCGGTCGGCCCGGACGTCTTCAGCTACAACGCCCTGGTCAGGCTCATCGGCGACCGCATCGGGCGCCGCCCCCCCATCCTGCACTTCGAACCAGAGCTGGCGCTGAGCCTGGCAGGGCTGCTGGGGCGCTTTTACGGCGACGTGTTGATCACGCGCGAAGAGTACCTGGGCCTGAGCGCCGACCTGCTCGTTTCGAGCCAGCCGCCCACCTGCCCCACCCCGCTCGGCGAGTGGCTGGCCCAAAACGCGCCCGCGCTCGGTCAGAGATACGCTTCCGAGATCGCGAGGCATTATCAGCCATAAGGAGGCGCGCTTGCCCAACGGGGCTGCTTTCCTGCCAGGTGAGATGGCGGCGCAAACCGGGCCGCTCCAGCGCTACCTGCCCCCGCTGCCGCGGGGCGCCGGCGCAGCCTGGCTCGCGGAGCGCCTGTCCCCCGGCGGCTGGGTCCTCGACCCCTTTGGAGCCAGCCCGGCCCTGGTCGCCGAGATGGCGCGCGCCGGCTACCGCGTGCTGGCGGCGGTCAACAACCCCGTGGCGCGCTTCCTGATCGAGCTGCATGCCGCCCCGCCCGGCGAGGCGGAGCTGCGCGTCGCCCTGGCTGATCTGGGCGCCAGCCAGAAGTCGGGCGAGCGCATCGAACCCGTCATCCGCTCCCTCTACATGACCGAATGCGCCCAGTGCGGGCGTCAGATCGAAGCCCAGGCTTTCATCTGGGACAGAGAAGACAGCGCCCCCTCGGCGCGCCTCTACACCTGCCCCTTCTGCAAAGACAGCGGCGAGCGCCCGCTCTCGCCGCACGACCCAGGCCGCCTGGCCCGCTCGGGCAGCGGCGGGCTGCACCGGGCGCGCGCCCTCGAACGCGTGGCCTCGCTCTCCGACCCCGACCGCGCCTATGCCGAAGAAGCGCTCGCGGTCTACACTGGGCGGGCGGTGTACGCCCTCTTCACCATGATCAACCACCTGGAGCTGCTGACGCCGGCGCGCCGGCGGCTTGCCAGCGCGCTGCTGCTGGCCGCCTTCGACCAGACCAACGGGTTGTGGCATTACCCGCCGGTCAGGTCGCGCCCGCGGCAACTCGGCCTGCCCCAGCGCTACCTCGAAAAGAACGCCTGGTTCGCCCTCGAAGGTGCCGTCGAAAGCTGGAGCGCCCTGCGCTCGGAGGCCGGAGGCGACGCCGAGCCGGTTCCGCTGACCTACTGGCCCGAAACGCCGCCCGCCTCGGGCGGGATATGCCTGTTTGAGGGCCGCCTGCGCGACCTGTCGGCCCAGCTCCGCCAGCCGGGGCGCGACCAGGTCCGCATCGGGGCGGTCGCGGCGGCCCTGCCGCGGCCCAACCAGGCTTACTGGACGCTGTGCGCTCTGTGGGCGGGCTGGCTGTGGGGGCAGGCCGCCAGCGCCCCGTTCAAAAGCGTGCTGCGCCGCCGGCGCTACGATTGGGGCTGGCACGTCGAGGCGCTCGCCTCGGCGTTCCGGGCGCTCGCCCCGCTGATCGATCCGGAGACGCCGCTGCTGGGGCTGATCGGCGAGGCCGAACCCGGTTTTCTCACCGCGGCGCTGGTCGCGGCCGAATCAGCCGGCTTCGACCTGCACGGCGTGGCGGCCCGCAGCGCCCAGGAGCAGGCTCAGATCCAATGGCAGCGCGCCGGAGAGAGCGCGCGCCGCGCCTGGGATGACGGGGAGCGCCGCCGCGAAGCCGCCGGGGCGATGCTGCAATACCTCAAAGACCGCGGCGAGCCGGTCGGCTATCTCAAACTGTACACCGCCGGGCTGGAGGCGCTCGTCCGTGCGCACGCCCTCCCCGCCGGGGAGATCACCCCGGTCGAGACGCTGCGCCTGGCCGAGGCCTCGATCGCGACCGAGATGCGCACCGACCAGAAGCTGGCGCGCTTTGGCGGCACGACCCGCTCGCTGGAGGCGGGCCAGTGGTGGTTGAACGAAAAACTCGTCCCGCAGGACGAGATCAGCCCGCCCCTGGCCGACCGGGCGGAGGTCTTTGTGGTGCGCTGGCTGAGCGCCCATGCGCTC
>JADYYC010000482.1 GCA_020853835.1 Anaerolineales bacterium | reverse complement strand
TGGGGGACAAGGGGCTGTACGTGGTGGCGGATATCGCCAACCTGCCGTTCGCGCCGGACGCGTTCGAGGGCGTGGTCTCGCTCCACACCATCCACCACCTGCCCGAGGATGAACACCTGGCGGCGTTCCAGGAGCTCCAGCGCGTGCTGGCCCGCGGCTGCACCGCGGTGGTGGTCAACGGCTGGTCCAAATCGCAAATGATGAACGCTTTCGAGCCGCTGGTGCGCTTCGCCTACACGCTGCGCCATCTCTTCTACCGCCTGCGCGGTTATGACGAGATCGACGAGCTGGAAGAGACGAACGACGAACGCCCAAAGAAAAAACGCCGCCGGCCGGGCGGCAGCGGCCCCAAAGGCACCTTTACCAACAAACACGACGCCCAATGGGTTCGCAGCGAGGTCGGCGCGTGGATGCCGGTCCGCATCCTGGTGTGGCGCAGCGTGACGGTGCGTTTCATGCGCGCCCTGATCCACCCCTGGCTGGGCGGGCGCCTCTGGCTGCGGCTGCTCTACCGGCTGGAAGAACGCTACCCCGAATACTTTGGCGAAAAAGGCAAATATGCATTGATTGTTATCGAAAAGGCTGGCAAAGATAATGGACTGGAATAAAAAAGTTGTCCTGGTGACCGGCGGGACCGGCTCCTTCGGCAAGAAATTCATCGAGATACTGCTGGCTGAACACACGCCCGCCAAGTTAATCGTCTTCAGCCGCGACGAGCTCAAGCAGCACGAGATGCGCGTGGCGGGCTTTACAGGCCCCAACCTGCGCTATTTCATCGGCGACGTGCGCGACCGGGACCGCCTGCGGCGCGCCATGCACGGCGTGGACATTGTGATCCATTCGGCGGCGCTCAAACAGGTGCCGGCTTGCGAGTATAACCCCATGGAGGCCATCAAGACCAACATCCTGGGCAGCAGCAACGTGATCGAGGCAGCCCTGGACGCAGGGGTCGAGAAAGTGATGGCGCTCAGCACGGATAAGGCCGTCAACCCCGTCAACCTGTATGGCGCCACCAAGCTCGCCGCCGAGAAGCTCTTCGTCCAGAGCAACGCCTATGCCGCCGGCACAACCACGCGCTTTAGCTGCGTGCGCTATGGCAACGTGGTCGGCAGCCGCGGCAGCGTGATCCCGATCTTCATCAAGCAGCGCCTCAACGGCAAACTCACTATCACCGACGAGCGCATGACCCGTTTCTGGCTCACGCTCGAACAAGGGGTGCGCTTCGTGATCCGCTGCACCGAACAAATGCTCGGCGGGGAGGTCTTCGTCCCCAAGCTCCCTTCTACCCGCATCGTGGACCTGGCGCGCGTGATCGCCCCACAGGCCGAGTTGGACGTGATCGGCATCCGGGCGGGTGAAAAACTGCACGAGGTGCTCATCAACGATGACGAAGCCCGCAGCACCATCGAGCTGGAAGACATGTTCGTCGTCCAGCCCTCTTCAGCCCTCTGGTTTGGTTATGCCTGGCAGGACAAGGGCGTCCCCCTTCCCGACGGTTACCGTTACGCCAGCGAGACCAACCCGCAATGGCTGACCGTAGACCAGATTCGCGAGTACGTCGCGCCGTTCGAAGCGGACGGCGTGTCTGATTTTTGATCGGACCTTAAATTTCTTCCTCCTGGAGGGCAGGACGTGCGGAAACGCCGCATCCTGATCACAGGAGCCAGCGGTCTGCTTGGCCTCAACACGGCCCTCGAAGCCGCCCCGAACCACCTGGTCACCGGCCAGGCGAACCATCACCGGCTCGACCCGGGGGGCTTCGAGACCATCCAGGCCGACTTGCTGGCTCCCGGGGCAGTGCAGCGCCTGCTGGATCAAACCCAACCCGAGTGGGTGATCCACTGCGCCGCACAGGCCGTCATCGACGCCTGCGAGAAAGACCCCGAGCAGGCGCGCCAAATAAATAGCGAAGTCCCCCGATTGCTGGCTCGCGATGTCGCCAGGGGCGGAGCGCGCCTGCTGCACGTCTCCACCGATGCGGTGTTCGACGGGCTGCGCGGCGAATATAGTGAGAGCGACCAGCCAAACCCGCTCAGCGTCTATGCCCGCACCAAGCTCGCCGGCGAAGCGGCGGTGACGGAAGAAAATGCGGGGGCGCTCATCGCTCGCGTCAACCTGTTTGGCTGGAGCGCCTCTCGCCAGCGCAGCCTGGCGGAGTTCTTCTTCAACCATTTGAGCGCGGGAAAGACCTGCATGGGCTTTACAGATGTGTATTTTTGCCCGATGCTTGCCAACGACCTGGGGCGGCTGTTCCTTGAAATGCTTGAGATGGGGTTGAGCGGGCTGTATCACGCCGTGGGGAGCGAGTGCATCAGCAAATATGAGTTCGGCTGCCGCATCGCGCGGCTCTTCGGCTTCGACGAAGGGCTGGTCATACCCACCTCCGTCCGCGATTCGGGGCTGGCAGCCGCCCGCTCTCCAAACCTGACCCTGCGCACCGAGAAGCTGAGCCGTGATTTGGGCCACCCCCTGCCAGGTTTGTCCACAGGGTTGGCGCATTTCTACACGCTTTATCAACAGGGTTATCCACAACGGCTGACCCAGATGGTCCTCGAAAAATAAAACGGAGAACAGACATGGAGATACAGATTGGCAAGCGCCTGATCGGCCCTGACCACCCGACCTATTTTATCGCCGACATCGCGGCCAACCACGACGGCGACCTGGAGCGGGCCAGGATGCTCATCCGCCTTGCCAAAGAAGCGGGGGCAGACGCGGCCAAGTTTCAGAACTTCCGCGCGCCCAAGATCGTCTCGGACTACGGGTTTCGCAACCTGGGCGGGCAGCTCTCCCACCAGGCCGCCTGGGAAAAATCGGTCGTCGAGGTCTATGCCCAGGCTTCCATCCCCTTTGAGTGGACCCTGACCCTGAAAGATGAGTGCCGCCAGGCCGGGATCGATTATTTCTCCTCCCCCTACGATTTCGAGTCTATCGACATGCTCGACCCGTATGTCGAGATGTACAAGGCCGGCTCGGGCGAGATCGACTGGATCGAGGCGCTGGAACGCATGGCCCGCAAAGGCAAGCCCTTTTTTGTCGCAACCGGCGCCTCCAGCATTGGCGAGGTCCAGCGCGCCGTGCACGCCATCCTCAAGATCAACCCCCAGCTTGTGCTGATGCAGTGCAACACCAATTACACCGCCAGTCCCGACAACTACGACCATCTCCACCTGAACGTGCTCAAAACCTATGCGGCCATGTTCCCGGAGGTGATCCTGGGGTTATCCGACCACACCCACGCCTTCGCCCCGGTGCTGGGGGCGGTCGCGCTGGGCGCCCGCGTGATCGAACGCCACTTCACCGACAGCAACGAACGCGAGGGTCCGGATCACAAATTCGCCATGAACCCCGCTAACTGGGCCCGCATGGTCGAGGAAACCCGGCTGCTCGAGCGCGCCCTGGGCTCGCCCGACAAATTTATCGCCGGAAACGAAAGCGAGACCGCCATCGTTCAGCGGCGCTGTCTGCGAACCGCTCGCGATGTGCGCGCTGGAGAGGTCTTCACGCGCGAGATGATCGACGTCCTGCGGCCTGCTACGCCCGGCGCAATAAAACCAAGCGAGATCCAGGCCGTGATCGGCACAACCGCCATCCGAGACCTGCCCTGCGGCAAAGAGCTGCGCTGGACGGATTTGGGATAACGCCCCGGAATGCGCCTGATCTATTTTTCGCGCGAGTACACCCCGCACGATCACCGTTTCCTGTCCGCCCTGGCTCAGACGGAACACAAAACCTTTTTTCTGTGCCTCGAAGGACGTTCCAAACCGCTCGAAGACCGGGCGCTGCCGCCGCAGATCGAAATCCTCAACTGGCGCGGCGGCGTATCCGCGGCGCGGCTGCGGGATGGCCCTCGGCTGCTGCTCGATCTCGAGCGCGTCATCCGCGCCGTCAATCCCGACCTGATCCTGGCCGGTCCGCTCCAGCGCACCGCTTTTCTGGTCGCCTTGAGCGGGTTCCGCCCGCTCGTGAGCATGTCCTGGGGTTACGACCTGCTGATCGACGCCAGGCGGAACGCCCTGTGGGAGTGGGCGACGCGCTATACCCTCAAACACAGCGCCGCGATGGTTGGCGATTGCGAGACCATCCGCAGCCTGGCCGTCGCTCATGGCATGCCCGCGGAGCGCATCGTGGCCTTTCCCTGGGGGGTCGATCTGGACCATTTTTCGCCTGGGGACGGCCGGGCTGCCGCTGTGCCGGAGACGCCTTTCACGCTGCTCTCAACCCGCGCCTGGGAGCCGGTTTACGGCGTGGAGCTGATCGCCCGGGCCTTCGCAATGGCCGCGGCGCAGCGCCCCGAGCTACGCCTGATCATGCTTGGCAACGGATCTCAGGCCAGAGAGATGCACCGGGTCCTCTCCAGCAGCAGCCGCCTGCCTTCCGCTCCTGAGGATGCAGCTGACGGAAGCCATCGCGTGCTCTTCCCCGGCTGGGTTGGATACCATGACCTGCCGCGCTTCTACCGCCAGTCCGATGTGTATATTTCCGCCTCTCACAGCGACGGCAGCTCGATCTCACTGCTGGAAGCCATGGCCTGCGGCAAGCCGGCGATCGTGTCGGACATCCCGGGCAACCGCGAATGGGTTCAGGAGGGGGTCAACGGCTGGCTCTTCCCCGATGGGGACGTCGAAGCCCTGCGGAAAGCCCTTCTGCACGCCTTTGAGCAGCGCCAACGCCTGCCCGAGATGGGCCGCGCGGCGCGCAAGGTCGCCGAAACGCGCGCCGACTGGCGAAAGAACTTCCCCCACCTCTTGCGCGCATTCGAGATCGCAGAGAACTCACGTTGAACGAATTGGACCGTCACGAGAAGCCGCGCACCGTCGCGATCATTCAGGCCCGCATGGGCTCGCAGCGCCTGCCCGGCAAGGTGCTGCTTGACATCGCCGGACAGCCTATGCTGGCGCGCGTCTATGAGCGCACCCGGCTGGCGGGCGCGGTCGATCAAGTGGTCGTGGCCACCACCGATCAACCGGACGACGACGCCATCGCCGAGCTGTGCGAGGGGCGCGGTTATCCTTGCTATCGCGGCAGCCTGCCCGACGTGCTCGACCGTTACTGCCAGGCTGCCCGCCAGTTCAAAGCCGAGGTGATCGTGCGCGTCACAGCCGACTGCCCGCTCATCGACCCTCAGGTGATCGACCGCACCGTCGAAGCCTTTTACGGCCTCACAGCCCCGCAAGACCAGCCGCTATCCACGGGGCTTTCAGACGAAACGCGGCCCGCAAGCGCCAGCCCCTGGCAGCCCGCTTACGATTTCTCCGCCAACCGCCTGCCGCCCCCCTGGGGCCGCACCTACCCAATCGGCCTCGACGTCGAAGTCTGCACAGCCACGGCCCTCGAAGCG
>JADYYC010000481.1 GCA_020853835.1 Anaerolineales bacterium | reverse complement strand
ATTTGCGTTTTGAAGATGGCAGCCCGGTCTATAACGAGCGCGAGCTGCGCCACATGGTGGACGTAAAAATTGCGCTTTCGAATGCGACGACGGTATGGCTGGTTTCGCTTGTGTTACTTGTGCTGCTGGGGGTGTGGGCGCGGCTTGGCGGTTGGTGGGCAGCCTATCGCGAAGGGTTGGGGCGCGGCGGGCTGGTCTCGGCCTTGCTGATCCTCCTGGTGATCGTCATCGTCCTGCTAAGCTTTGGGGTTTTCTTCGTCGCCTTTCACAACGTGTTCTTTGAGCCCGGCACGTGGATGTTCTTATGGAGCGACACTCTGATCCGGCTGTTCCCGGAGAGGTTCTGGCGGGATATCTTTATCTATGTCGGGGTGATTACCGCCGGGCTTGGGCTGCTGGCGGCCTACCTCTGCGGCGCGCTGCCGCCAGGCGGGAGATCTAAACGTTGAAAGCGGGTGAACTCCTGGTTTGCCCGGTAAATTATGGGGATAGCAGTCGGGATGTCAAGCGCGGGGACCTGGGCTGGCGGGATTTGCTCCAGATAGCGCGCCAGGGCGCGCAGGCTGTTCCCGTGCGCTAACACCAACACTTTCGAACCGTCCCTGAGCAGCGGCTGGATGGCGGCCTCCCAGTATTGCAGCACCCGGCGCTCGGTGTCCTGGAGCGACTCTGTCGCTGGGAGGCAGTCGAGCGATAAGCCCGCGTACAAGGGGTCGAAGCGCGGGTGGCGGTGGTCGTCAAATTCCAGGGCTGGCGGGCGGCCCGTGTAACTCCGCCGCCAGAACCTGACCAACGAATCCCCCAACTGGTTTGCGGTGTCTCCCTTGTTCAGCCCTTGCAGGCATCCGTAATGGCGCTCATTCAGCCGCCAAGTGTGCTCGACCGGCGTCGATGGGAGGCGCATTTCTTCGAGTAAGATCGCCAACGATTCGGCCGCGCGTGACAGGATGGAGGTGCAGGCGAAGTCGAATGAAATGCCCGCCTGTTTCAACAAGACGGCTGCCCGGCGAACCTCCTGATGTCCCTGGTCGGTCAGGCTGACATCGGTCCAGCCCGTGAAGCGGTTCTCCCGGTTCCATTGGCTTTGACCGTGGCGGAGCAGGATCAGGTGATAAGCTGTTTTGCAAGCCATGAGCGGGTCAAAAGAAATCGGGTGTTTCGAACCGGTCCCCTGGTTGAAACACCCGATTGTAGATCCTGCAAAGTGACCTCGTCAGCGGATGGCCGCCTCCGATTCGCGGTCGAAGACGTGCATGTTGTTCATATTGAAGACCACCTGCACTTTATCGCCTACGTGGTAGTGCGAGCGCGGATCGACCCGCGCCACGAAGATGTTTTCGCCGGTCTTCAAGTAGACGAAGATCTCGTTCCCCATCAGCTCGGTGACGTCAATGGTACACTCGACAGGCTGGGCGTCGATGTTGGGCGGCGCGAAATCGGGGTTATGGATGTTTTCAGGGCGGATGCCAAAGATCACCGGTTTGTCGACGTGAGCCATGTACGCGTCTTTCCGGGTATCGGGGACTTTGACCGAGAAGGTGCCCCCATCGATGAACAGTTTATCGCCGTCCTTGCGCACATGAGCCTGGAAGAAGTTCATCGCCGGCGAGCCGATGAACCCAGCCACAAACAGGTTGTCGGGGCGATCGTAGAGGATCTGGGGCGTGTCGATTTGCTGCAACAGGCCCTTGTTGATCACCGCGATGCGGGAGGCCATGGTCATCGCCTCGACCTGGTCGTGAGTGACGTAGATAAACGTGGTTTCGAGCTGCTGGTGCAGCTTGGAGATATTGGCGCGAGTTTCAACGCGCAGTTTGGCATCCAGGTTCGAGAGCGGTTCGTCAAAGAGAAAAACTTTTGGCTCGCGCACGATTGCCCGCCCCACTGCAACGCGCTGGCGCTGCCCGCCGGAAAGCTGACGTGGCTTGCGGTCCAGCAGGTGTTCGATCCCGAGGATGTGAGCGGCCTCTTCGACGCGACGCTTGATCTCTGCTTTGGGTGTCTTGCGCAGTTTCAAGCCAAAAGCCATATTGTCGAACACCGACATGTGCGGGTAGAGCGCGTAAGATTGAAACACCATCGCAATGTCTCGATCTTTTGGCGCAATATCGTTCACGACCTGGTCGCCGATCAAAATGCGGCCTTCGCTGACGTCTTCCAGACCGGCCAGACAGCGCAGCGCCGTGGTCTTTCCACAGCCCGAGGGTCCAACCAGCACCAGGAATTCTTTGTCGGCGATCTCGATATTCAGGTCGTTTACGGCGATGACATCGCCAAACCGCTTCGTGATGTGGTCAAAAGTAACGCTTGCCATTCGGTTTTTCTCCTTTCGTCCATTTCGGGGAATATAGTGGCTACATTATAGTCCGATGAGAACAAAATGACAATTGTTTTTTTAAATTCTCTTAGAAGAATTTTGCTATATGTATGGTTATTGGATTGCTCCCTTGTAACTACTCGTTCGCACGAGGGAATGACGCTGTCTGAGATTTGGTTATAATAGCCCTATCTTTTGTATGAAATAGCCTCGATTTTCCATGTGGCACAGGTGAGCCAGTGAAGCCCAGCGACGATGTGAGCCCGATCCGCAAGCAATACCTCGATATCAAGCGCCAGTATCCCCATGCGATCTTATTCTTCCGGCTGGGTGATTTCTATGAGACGTTTGATCAGGACGCTGAAACTACGGCGCGTGAATTGGATATTGTCCTCACGTCGAGGAGCGTTGCGAAGGGTGTGCGCGTGCCGATGGCGGGCATCCCGCACCATGCCGCCGAGAATTATCTGGCGCGCCTGATCGAGCGCGGTTATCACGTAGCGATTTGTGAGCAGGTAGGTGAGCAGCCGCTGCGCGGCATTTTCCCGCGCCAGGTCACGCGCGTCGTTACGCCCGGCACAATCGTGGAGCCGGGGCTGCTGCCCGGCGACGCGAACAACTACCTGGCTGCGTTGGTGATCGCCCTTGACGACGGGGCGCAGGGTCGGGCTGGAATCGCCTATGCGGATATCACAACCGGCGAGTTCTCGGCGACCGAGTTGGACGGGGTAGATGTGATGGCGGCTGCGGCGGCAGAGCTTGCGCGCTTGCAGCCGGCTGAGCTGCTCCACCCCGATTCCCTGGAGATCCTTAATGGCTTTCAGGGTCACCGGACCGCCTTGCCGGGCTGGCGTTTCGAGCCGGGCCGCTGCCAGCAGGAGCTCCTGCGCCATTTCGAGGCTGGTTCGCTGGATGGTTTTGGCTTGCGCGGCAAACCGCTTGCGGTTCAAGCCGCCGGGGCGATCGTCCAATACCTGGCCCAGACCCAGCCGGATGCGCTGGGTTTGTTGACCGGTCTGAGCACCTACAGCCTGAGCGAGTTCATGGTGCTGGACGCATCCACGCGTCGCAACCTCGAACTGACCCAGACGATCCGCGGCGGGACGGTGAAAGGCTCTCTGTTGGGCGTGATCGACCATACCGTGACCCCGATGGGGAAGCGCATGATCCAACAATGGGTGAGCAAGCCGCTCCTGGACGTGGAACGCATCCGGACCCGCCAGGCGGCGGTAGCCTTGTTCCACGCCGATGGGCTGCGCCGGGCCGAGGTGCGCGCCGCTCTCAAGCCTCTCGGCGACCTGGAGCGCCTGGTCAACCGCCTGCTGGGAGGGACGGCTCAACCTCGCGATCTGGAATCCATGCGCGAAACCTTGCGCCGCCTGCCCGGCTTGCTTGCGACGCTGGACCTGGACCAGCCGGGCCTCGCTCCATTTCTGACTGACCTCCAGTTGTGCGAAAACGAATTAAGATTGTTGGAGGCGGCGATGGAGGACGATCCGCCTGCCACGTTGCAGAACGTGGGGGTTATCCGGGCTGGTTTTTCGACGGAGTTGGATGGCGTGGTCGAGCGCTCGCGCCACGCGCGGGATTGGATCGCGAACCTGGAGAACATCGAGCGCGAGCGCACCGGCATCCGCTCGCTCAAGGTTGGCTACAACAAAGTGTTCGGTTATTACATCGAAGTCACACATGCCAACACGCAGATGATCCCGTCTGAATACATCCGCAAGCAGACCCTGGTGAACGCTGAACGCTACATCACGCCAGAGATGAAAGAATATGAAAACCTGGTGTTGAATGCCGAGGAGCGTATTCACGAGATCGAGGCCCGCCTCTTCAAGGAGGTGTGCGCGCAACTCGCTGGCTCTGTAACACAGCTGCTCGCCACCGCCCGCGCCCTGGCGCAGCTCGACGCCCTGGCCGCGCTGGCGGAAGCCGCCGCCCTGGGCGGGTACACCTGCCCCGAAGTGGTGGACGACGACCTGCTCGAAATCAAGGACGGGCGTCACCCTGTGGTCGAGCAGGTCTTGAGCGGAGAGCGGTTCGTCCCCAACGATGTGATTTTCGAGCCGGGGGAGCGCATCCGCCTCATCACTGGTCCCAACATGTCGGGCAAGTCCACCTTGATCCGTCAGGTGGCGTTGATCACGCTCATGGCGCAGATCGGCAGCTTTGTCCCCGCGGCTTCCGCCCGATTGGGGCTGGTGGACCGAATTTTTACGCGCATTGGCGCGCAGGATGAGATCCATGCTGGACAATCGACCTTTATGGTCGAGATGGTCGAAACGGCGAACATCCTGCACCATGCCACACCCAGGAGCCTACTGATCCTGGACGAAATCGGGCGCGGGACCAGCACCTACGATGGCGTCTCGATCGCCTGGGCGGTGATCGAATACATCCATAACCACCCCAGCCTGCGCTCGAAGACGCTCTTCGCCACCCATTACCACGAATTGACCCAGTTGGCCGAGCTGCTCCCGGGGGTGCGCAACTACAACGTGGCGGTGAGCGAAGCCGACGGGCAAGTGGTCTTTCTACACAAGATCGTGCCGGGCGGCGCAGACCGCTCTTATGGGATCCATGTCGGTCAACTGGCGGGGCTGCCCAGACCGGTGGTGCAGCGTGCAAGCGAGATTTTGAAGGCGCTGGAAGCCTCTTCCGGGAAGGCGGTCAAGATCGATCCCCAGGCCGCCCAACAGTTGGCGCTCTTCCCCGAGACCAATCCGTTGCTGAACGAATTGGAAGGGATCGACGTAAACGGGCTTTCTCCGATCGAAGCGCTGAATAAACTGTTCGAATGGCAGCGCAAATTCCTCGCCAACCGGAAGTGAGCCCACCAACCCCGGCGGATTTTGGAATGCTATACTACATCAGTTCGAAATAGCAGAGGCCGTCATTGCGAACAACTCCACAGCGCGAGGCGCTATTCTATCTTGAAGAAACTGAGGAAGTTTCTTGGGAGGTCCGCTTATCGGGCCGAAGCTGTCTATACTATAGACTTCCGAAGTCTGTGAGACT
>JADYYC010000480.1 GCA_020853835.1 Anaerolineales bacterium | reverse complement strand
CAGCCACAAATCCCGCCGGACGAACTGGCTGTGCGCCGTGGCGCGCCTGTCGAAGCGACAGACGGTTATATTGGCAAAGTCGACGAATTTGTAGTCAGCCCAGAGAACGGTCGCATCACCCACCTGGTGTTGCGCGAGGGGCACCTGTGGGGGCAGAAGGATGTGATCATTCCGGTCTCCGCAACGAGAGAAACCAGCCTGGGGACCGTATTTCTTAACCTTAGCAAACACGAGATAGAGTCGTTGCCAACTTTCCCGGTCCACAGGCGCTGGGTCTGAGCTTGGACGACCGGTAAACCTGACTTCAAACTTAAAGGAGGCTTTTAGATGAGCACAGTTGAGTCTGTTAATTTAAGAAACAATTTGATTACGATTGAGGATCCGCCCGTAGCGCGATTCTTATTCGGCGATGTCAGGCTGTCGTGGCTCTGGCTGATCATACGCCTGTATATGGGATATGCATGGCTTGCTGCCGGCTGGGCAAAAGTGACAAACCCCGCCTGGGTAGGCGCCCAGTCTGGAACGGCTCTGACCGGTTTTGTGAATGGCGCCCTGCAACAGGCCACCGGCGCCCACCCAAACGTCCAGGGGTGGTACGCCTGGTTCTTGCAAAACATGGTTCTGCCAGGCGCCTCGGTGTGGGGCTGGATCGTGGCTTTTGGGGAATTATTGGTCGGAATCGGTTTAATCCTGGGGATTTTTACCGGTATCGCAGCTTTCTTCGGCAGCATCATGAACGTGAACTATCTGCTGGCTGGCTCGATCAGCACCAACCCGCTTTTATTTATATTCGCCACCTGGATCGTCCTGGCCTGGAAGACAGCCGGTTGGATCGGGCTGGATCGTTGGGTTTTACCGGCTTTGGGCACGCCCTGGCACCCCGGCTACACATTTCGAGGCAGGGAAAAGTAGACCTGAACAGGTTGAATTCATAAAGCGCCAGCCTTAAAATCATCGTTATGCTGTAAAATAGGTCGCAAATCCCGGAATTTGTGACCTGTTTTAATTTTGGAAGCGGATGTCGTCTTTGAAGATTACAAAGCTACACGTAGTCACGATGACGATGTTCTTGCCACCCAAGAAGGTTTTTTCCAGGCGGAATGCGAGGAATTCTAATGGACAGACAAATTCGTGCCAACAACTCAATCTACAGCCTGCGACCTTTGAAAATCGCAGAATATTACTCTCTTGCAGAACTTGCCCTGGATTTACGCTGGTCGTGGAACCACTCTGCAGATGAGCTATGGCAGCAATTGGACCCCGCCTTGTGGGAACACACACATAACCCGTGGGTTGTCCTGCAAACGGTCTCCCGGGAGCAAATTGAACGCGTCGCAGCGGACCCTGCTTTTCGCAAACGCGTCAATGATTTGATACAGGCCCGGCGGCAAGAAGCCGAGAAACCAGCCTGGTTTCAACAAAGCCATCCTGATTCGCCCCTCACCTGTGTCGCCTATTTCAGCATGGAATACATGCTCAGCGAAGCGCTTCCTATTTATTCTGGCGGGCTTGGCAACGTGGCTGGCGATCAACTCAAATCGGCCAGCGACTTGGGAGTGCCTGTCATCGGTGTGGGACTGCTCTACCAACAGGGCTATTTTCGACAGGTTATCGACCGCGACGGCGTTCAGCAAGCCCTCTTTCCATACAACGACCCGGGACAATTACCCATCACCCCCTTGCGCCAACAAAACGGTGAATGGCTGCGATTGGAGATCGCCCTGCCCGGCTATTCGGTCTGGCTGCGTGCCTGGCAGGTTCAGGTTGGCCGGGTAGCGCTGTATTTATTGGACAGCAATGACGCCGCGAATTATCCCGCCCATCGCGGTATTACAAGTGAACTCTATGGCGGCGGATCAGAGCTGCGCCTCAAGCAAGAACTGCTCCTCGGGATCGGGGGTTGGCGGCTGCTGCGTGCGCTCGGCATTCATCCTGAAGTCTGTCATTTGAACGAAGGACATGCCGCATTCGTCGTGCTGGAGCGCGCCTGCAGCTTCATGGCAGATACCGGACAGCCCTTCCATGCCGCATTAGCTGCCACGCGAGCTGGCAACCATTTCACCACCCACACAGCCGTAGACGCCGGTTTTGACCGCTTCGATCCTTTCCTCATCGAGCAATATCTGGGCGGCTATGCCGAGCAAAGACTCGGCATCACGCTCGACGAATTATTAGCCCTGGGGCGGCAGGATCCAAATGACCCCTCGGAACCTTTCAATATGGCATATCTGGCAATCCGCGGCAGCGGCGCGATCAACGCCGTGAGCCGCTTACATGGAGAGGTAAGCCGTAAACTGTTTGAACATCTTTTTCCGCGCTGGCCGCAAAAAGAAGTACCGGTCAGTTATGTGACCAATGGGGTTCATACGCCAAGCTGGGAATCAGCGGAGGCCGACGGTCTCTGGTTGGCAGCCTGTGGAAAAGACCGCTGGCTGGGGACGGTGGAGGCGCTCGATCAAGAAATCCGATGTGTTACCGACCTGCGGATCTGGAAGCTGCGCACCGTGTCCTGCAATTCTCTGGTTGACTATGCGCGCCACAGGCTGGCCTTGCAATTAACCGCTTCCGGCGCGACCCCTGAGGAAGTTGAACAGGCCAGACATCTCTTTGATCCAAACGCCCTGACACTGGGTTTTGCCCGCCGTTTTGCCACCTATAAGAGACCGAACCTGCTGTTACACGATCCTGATAGGCTGCTGCGCCTGTTGTCCGATCCTCAACGCCCAGTTCAACTGATTATCGCTGGCAAGGCTCATCCAGCAGACAAGGCCGGGCAGGCTTTGATCCAGGAATGGATACATTTTATCCGCCGCCCTGAAGTGCGCCCCTACATCATCTTCCTCAGCGACTACGATATGCTGTTAACCAAGCAGATGGTCATGGGCGTCGATGTGTGGATCAACACGCCCCGCCGGCCCTGGGAGGCTTGTGGCACGAGCGGGATGAAGGTGCTTGTCAACGGCGGCATCAACCTGTCGGAACTGGATGGCTGGTGGGCCGAAGCCTATACGCCTGACGTGGGGTGGGCTTTAGGAGACGGTCAGGAACATGGCGACGACCCGGCCTGGGATGCGGCGGAGGCCGAGACCTTGTATCACTTGCTCGAAAGCGAGATCATCCCCGAGTTTTATAACCGTAACAAACAGGGTATCCCTACCGCCTGGGTGAGGCGTATGCGTGAAAGCATGGCGCGGTTAACGCCGCAATTTTCAGCCAACCGGACCGTAAATGAGTACACAGAACAACACTATCTGCCTGCGGCAGCCAGGTATCGCGAGCGCGCGGCTAAGAACGGCGCAGTTGGCGCACAGATCGTCAGTTGGCAGCAGAAATTGGAACAAGCATGGAGTTCACTGCGCTTTGGCGAAGTGAAGGTTGTGATGCACGGTGAGCGGCATGCGTTCGAGGTTCACGTCTATCTCAACGGTCTGGATCCCAAGACAATCAAGGTGGAGCTTTACGCGGAAGGTCTCGACGGTGG
Organism: Anaerolineales bacterium; assembly: GCA_020853835.1. Taxonomy (GTDB): domain Bacteria; phylum Chloroflexota; class Anaerolineae; order Anaerolineales; family UBA4823; genus UTCFX2. The sequence continues at coordinate 2,480 of JADYYC010000480.1, read as the reverse complement.
CGATCCTGTGTTGCAACCAATGAAAGTTGTGCGCCTGAAGCCCGACGATACCGGCGGTCACGTTTATCGCGCATCTGTGTCTACGGAACGTCCGCCCACAGATTACACCGCCCGCATCGTCCCATATCATGATGGTGTCGCGGTGCCCCTGGAACTCGATCTCATTCTCTGGCAGCGCTGAACCAACCCTGGAGTTAACCTGTGGCAATGATCCCCTACTGGTCAAAACCTGTCGACGAGATTGCCCAAAGCCTCCACTCATCCATGAATGGGATGAGTGAAGAAGGCGCGCAAGAAGTCCTCCAACATGTCGGGCCTAACAGCATAAAATCCAAAGAGCGGGTTACGCCTTTGGGGCTGTTCATCAACCAGTTTAAAAGCCCCATCGTCATCATCTTAATATTTGCAACCCTGATCTCCGCCTTTCTCCAGGACTGGGCAGACGCGGTCATCATCCTGCTGATCGTGGTGGGCAGCGCCTTATTGAGCTTTTATCAAGAATACAGCGCCCATGACGCTGCTGAGAAATTGAAGGAGCAGGTTTCTTTCAAGACGAATGTCCTGCGGGATGGGAAATCTGTTTCCATCCCAACCGAAGAGATCGTTCCCGGCGATGTGGTTCTGCTCTCCGCGGGCAGCTTGATCCCCGCCGACGGGCTTGTTATCGAAGCCAAGGATTTCTTTGTCAACCAGGCTGTCTTGACCGGCGAAACATTCCCCGTTGAGAAGACGGCTGGCGTCGTGGCAGAAAATGCCGGGCTGCCTGGACGGACCAATGTGGTTTTCATGGGCACAAACGTGCGCAGCGGCAGCGCTAAGGCTCTGATTGTTGAAACGGGATTGAACACAGCCTTTGGTCAGATTGCCGGCCGCCTCACCCTGCGCCCGCCCGAGACCGAATTTGAGCACGGTATCAAGCGGCTGGGCTATTTGCTGACCGAGGTCATGTTTATACTGGTGCTGAGCATCTTCTTCTTCAACGTCATTTTTCACAAGCCGGTGCTCGACTCGTTATTGTTTTCGATCGCCCTCGCCGTGGGGCTGACCCCCCAACTCCTGCCAGCCATCATCAATATCAACCTGTCAAAGGGTTCGCAACAAATGGCAAAGCATGGCGTTATTGTGCGGCGGCTGGAATCGATCGAGAACTTCGGCAGCATGGATATCCTCTGCACCGATAAGACGGGCACGCTGACACAGGGTGTCGTTCAACTCGACGGCACGCTGGATGCGAACGGCGATCCATCGGATCAAGTGCACCTGTTCGCATTTCTGAACGCACACATGCAGACCGGACTACCCAACCCACTGGACGAGGCCATCGTCAACTGCCACGCGCCGGGCGCGGATGATTTTTCCAAAGTGGATGAAATCCCATACGATTTCATCCGCAAACGGCTGACGGTGGTCGCCAGACAGAAGGGTTCGCCGGCAGTCATGATCACCAAAGGCGCATTGGAAAATGTGCTGGCGGTCTGTTCGCAAGTCCAAACAGGGAGTGGAGAAAAAACCCTCGATGATGAGATGCGGGCTGAAATCCAAAAGAAGTTCGAGGGTTGGAGCGCCCAGGGATATCGTGTGCTAGGGCTGGCGGTCAAATCCGTTGAGGCGCAGTCTCATCCATTTTCCCAAAAGGATGAAGCCGGCATGACTTTCGCGGGTTTCTTGTTGTTCTTTGACCCTCCCAAAGCCGGCGTGCAGGAGACCATTCAAGCGTTGGAAAAACTCGGCGTGCAGCTCAAAGTGATCACGGGCGACAACCGGTTGGTCGCTCATCATACCGGACAGGTGGTGGGGCTGGGCGACGCAAAGGTGTTGACCGGCTCCGAAGTGGACGATATGCGCGACGAGGCGCTCTGGCATGCAGTAGAAGAAACGACCATTTTTGCGGAGGTTGATCCCAACGAGAAAGAGCGCATCATCCTGGCGCTAAAAAAGCGCGGGCATGTCGTTGGCTATATGGGTGATGGCATCAACGACGCCCCCTCGCTTCACAGCGCCGACGTGGGGATATCGGTCGCGAACGCCGTGGATGTGGCTAAAGAAGCCGCCGACCTGGTGCTGCTCAAACAAGATTTGGATGTGCTGCGGGAGGGCATCGTACAGGGGCGGAAGACCTTTGCCAATACGCTCAAGTATGTGTTTATGGCGACGAGCGCCAATTTCGGTAACATGTTCAGCATGGCTGGAGCTTCACTGTTTCTTCCGTTTCTCCCGATGCTGCCCAAACAGATATTGCTGATCAACTTCTTAACCGACCTGCCCGAAATGACCATCGCCACTGACAATGTCGATGACGTATTCGTGGAGCGTCCACACCGCATGGATATCGGTTTTATCCGCCGCTTCATGCTGATCTTTGGCCCGCTCAGCTCCGTTTTCGACTATGCCACTTTCGCCATGCTGATGTGGGTGATGAAGGCTAACAAACAGACTTTTCATACGGGCTGGTTTGTCGAATCGGTTCTTTCGGCGGGCGT
>JADYYC010000479.1 GCA_020853835.1 Anaerolineales bacterium | reverse complement strand
TGGATGTTTACGGCGCCACGCTCGGCATCATCGGGTTTGGACGCATCGGTCAAGCTATGGCGCGCCGTGCCGCCGGCTTCGAAATGCGCATCCTCTTTCATGACCCGCACCCCCCCGAAGGCTGGCAAGCCTGCGGCGTGAAAGCTGAACCGGTAGACCTGGAGGCGCTGCTGGAACAGTCCGACTTCGTTTCGATCCACACGCCCTTGAACCCGGGAACCCGCAGCCTGGTGGACGCAAATTTCCTGGCAAAAATGAAACCCGAATCGATCCTGATCAACACCTCGCGCGGCCCGGTCGTGGACCAGACAGCCCTTTACGAAGCGCTCAAAGCGGGCCGGATCGCTGGAGCCGCGCTGGACGTCACCGTTCCTGAGCCTTTGCCGACCGACAGCCCGCTGCTCGAATTGGACAACCTCATCATCACACCCCACATCGCCAGCGCCAGCCAGGCGACCCGCCTGCGCATGTCGATCATGGCGGCCGAGAACCTCATCGCCGGTCTTCGCGGCGAGCGGCTGCCATACTGTGTGAACCCTGAAGTATATTCGAAATGAATTTTCGGTAAGGGATTACTTCAACAGCTATTGATCCAGAGGTTCGATCGCGTCAGGGTCGTAGTCGCCCCACTTGCCGCTGAATGAGGAAGCGAAGATCATCGCATTGGTGCGATCGGCCTCGGCGAGGGCTTTTTTGATGGTTTCATCCCGCCGGGCGGCGGTTTCCTTGCTCGGGGTTTTCTGGGTCGAAGAGATGCTGATAACTCGCACCGAGCGTGCGTCGCCGGCGAAATACGAGATCTGCTCCCCAACCGCCTTCCCCAGGATGGCCTGCGCCAGCGGCGTGCTCTCTCCAAGAAAACCCGCCTGGAAATCAGCCTGGTCATCGGGGACGATCACAAACTCGTGGCGTTCGGTCTCATCTGTGTAGGCTATTTCAACCTGGATGAGCTGCCCCGGAGCGACGCGATCTAACTGCATTTCTTCCAAAACACTGAGGATTATACCCTTATCTCGGGTGAACAGTGGTTTCCTAATGACAACGGGAGACTGCCACGCCGCCAAAGAACAGCGGCTCGCAGAGACGCAAGGGTATCGTTCTGGAGTGAAGAGCGCTGGCGCTGTGGAAATACTCGCAAAGACTACCACGACGCACAAGAACATCAAAACAGTCAAAACACAGTCGATCATCTTCTTGCGCAATTATGAAAATATGGTTATGCTAAGGACGGAGGTGCGCGATGAACCATGCCGGACGAACCCCAAAAAGGCCACTCGCTGGAAGCAGATCCCAACGAATATTAATCACAGCAGTCCTGATCCTCTTACTTACCGCATGCAACCCTGCTCAACCTATCCCACCCACCAGCCTCCCGCCCACAGCAACGGCGGTTCAGCCAACCAAAACAGCCGCCTCGCCCACTGCGACCAAAGCACAGCCCTCCCCGACCTCTCCACCTCTCCCGACGGAAACCCTTGCCTCATCCCCAAAAGATACTGCCGGGATACTGGAAGAGCTCGGAGGATACCCATGCCCCGACAGTGATTTCACCTGCGTCGACGTGACCGTTCCGCTGGATCACGCCAACCCGCAAGACGGACGCACAACCACGGTCGTCTTTGGCGTGCTGCCCGCCAGCGGCGAGCGCAAAGGCACCTTCGTCGTGGTCACCGGCGGGCCAGGCACCTCCGGTTTGCTCAGTGCAGATGCCTATGTGAGCAGCTACGATCCCAGCATCCCCGAACATTTCGACATCGTTTTCTTCGACCAGCGCGGCGTAGGTCTTTCGGGCGGGCTGCAATGCCCGCAGGCAGCCGCCGCTTTCTACCGCTCGGATTGGAACGCCGCGACGCCCGCCGAGCAAGAACTGCTGCTCGACACAGCTCAAACATTCGCTGAAGCCTGCGTGGACGAGATGGGCCATCCTGAGATCTTGCCCTACATGGGTACCCAACAGGCCGTAGAAGACCTGGAAGTCTTCCGCGGGTTGCTTGACGAAGAGAAATTTTGGCTCTACGGCGAGAGTTATGGCACCCAGTACGCCCAGACGTACGCCGCCGCCCATCTCGATCACCTGGCAGGGCTTGTGCTGGATGGCACGGTCGACCTGACCCTCACCGGGCCCGACTTCATGAATGAACAGGCGCGAGCTTTCGATCAGGTGCTGGTTGAAACGCTGACTGCCTGTGACGAAGATGAGGCCTGCGCCGAAACCATGGGCGCTGATGCCCTGTCCGTGTACGACGACCTGGCTGCCCGCCTGCAGCAGGGTCCTCTGACGTTCGATTTTCCTCTGCCCTTGGGAGGGACCGAAGCGCGCCAGCTCAGTTTTTCCGATCTGGAGACCGCTGCTTCTGGATATCTCTATTCAGAAACCGCGCGCATGATCTTCTTGCGCGCCCTGGCTGCGTACGCCCGTGATGGCACCCTGGTCCCTCTGGCGCGCACCCTGTATGATGCGCTGGTGCTGGACCCCGAGACCCAGGCGCCCATCACCGACCCTTCATACTCCGACGCGGTCTACTACGCGGTCCAGTGTCAGGACTATGCCTACGCCAGCAGGTCGGTGGAGGAGAGCGCCCTGGCTTATCTGCACGCGGGTGACGAGCTGATCACCGACCTGCCGCGCTTCGCCTCGATCTTCTACGGCGACTTGCCATGCGTGTTCTGGCCAGACCCAAAAGAAGACCCTGCCCGTCCCTCCGCTCTCGCCGCCCAGGGCTTGCCCACGCTGGTGCTCAACGCCACCAGCGATCCTGCCACGCCTTTCTCGAACGCCCAGGCGGTCTTCGCCGCGCTTGACGAGGGTTACCTTGTCACAAAAACGGGCGG
>JADYYC010000478.1 GCA_020853835.1 Anaerolineales bacterium | reverse complement strand
CCTGGTGGAAGCAGCTCCGTTCGCTGGCGCTCAAAGGGCGGCGTTTTGAGAGCCTGGATCAACTGACCCAAGCCCTGAATGCCGCGCTCGATTACTGGAACCAACACTGCCATCCGTACTCCTGGAAAAAACGCCCGCAAGAGCAATTCACCCTGTTAGGCGGTTTCGGTGTTTAACTTCAGCTCGATAACCTCGCTATTTAGCGAGAGAACCATTTATTGTCCGCCTGGCATATCAGAGAAATTGCTATATTCATTGTCCCGATACTACGATGCAATTTCTCGGGCTCTCGCGACAAGACAGAGGAATTGTTTATCGTCCTTCTGAGAAATCCGATCTGTGCTAAGAATGTCGCTAGGTGTCTCAGTTGTCTGTCTTCGCCATTCGAACCTTTGAGTCGCACTTGGACATCTCGATGAAAAATTAGGGGAGTAATGTCTAAGCTCGAAGACCTGAAGCAAAATGCGCAAGTCAAGGGGCTTTCTGCTTCCGGTACAGTGACCGTGATCTACGCAAAGTGGCACGGCTCAGACGTGGTGGAGCTCACTTATCGCGATCAGAACGGTCAACCACATACCGAACTTCTCTATCGAGACCGAGAAGCAGACCTCGAAGTAATTGACGCCGGCATACCTTGGGCATTTGATGCGGACGGGGAGACTTTCCGCCTGGTCTCTGAGGCTTATCGCATTCGCATGGCGTACTTATTCGATCCCTGGATGGCCGTTCATCTTTCTCTTGTCGAGCCTCTTCCACACCAGATCTCCGCCGTATACGGAGAGATGCTTCCGCGTCAGCCCCTGCGTTTTTTACTCGCAGATGACCCTGGCGCTGGAAAAACCATCATGACCGGCCTGTTTATCAAAGAGTTGCTGCTGCGCGGTGATTTGGAACGCTGCCTGGTCGTCGCGCCTGGTAATCTAGTCGAGCAGTGGCAAGACGAGTTGTATCTGCGTTTTCAACTGCCCTTTGAGCTGCTCACTAATGACCGCATCGCCGCGGCCCGAACCGGCAATGCTTTGCAGGAAATGCCGCTAGTAATCGCCCGCCTGGACAAGTTGAGCCGAGACGAAGATCTACAGGCTAAGTTAAATAAAACCGAATGGGACCTCGTCGTGGTGGATGAGGCGCACAAGATGTCCGCATCCGTATTCGGTGGGGAGATTAAGTACACCAAACGCTATCACCTTGGAGAGATACTTACGCGGCAGGCGCGCCATGTTTTATTGCTGACCGCGACGCCGCATAATGGAAAGGAAGAGGATTTCCAACTTTTCCTGGCGCTATTGGATGCGGATCGGTTCGAGGGGCGCTACCGGGAGGGCGTACATGAGAGCGACGCCTCGGACCTCATGCGGCGATTGGTCAAAGAACAACTGCTCAAATTCGATGGCACGCCGTTATTCCCTGAACGGCGCGCATACACGGTAGCCTACCGGCTTTCCGATCTGGAAGCTGCGCTTTACGAACAGGTAACCAGCTACGTGCGCGAGGAATTCAACCGTGCCGAGAGCCTGGAGGGCGGGCGCAAGGGCACGGTGGGGTTTGCGCTGACGATCCTGCAGCGCCGCCTGGCCTCCAGCCCAGAAGCGATTTATCAGTCACTGCATCGCCGGCGTAAACGGCTGGAGAGCCGCCTGCGTGAATTTCGTTTGCTGAAGCGCGGCGTCGAAGCCGGATTCGATCTGGATAGCGAACTGCCAGTGATTGACGAAGATGCCTGGGAAGACTTAGAAGACGCCCCCGAGGAAGAAGCCGAGCAGGCTACTGAACAGGTCCTCGATTTAGCGACCGCAGCGCGCACCATTGCAGAGTTGGAAGCTGAAATCCAGACTTTGGGTCAGCTCGAATCGCTGGCTGATCGAGTCCGCCACAGCGGCGAGGACCGCAAGTGGAACGAGCTCTCGCGATTGCTGCAGGAGCAGGGCGAAATGTTTGATCCCACAGGCGAGCGTCGTAAACTGGTAATCTTCAGCGAGCATCGCGATACCCTCAACTATCTGACCGAAAAAATCCGCAGCCTTTTAGGCAGGCCCGAAGCCGTTGTAACGATCCACGGCGGGATCCCCCGCGACCAACGCCGCGGCATCCAGGCTTCATTCGTCCAGGACAAAGATGTGTTGATCCTGGTGGCGACGGATGCAGCCGGCGAAGGGATCAACCTGCAGCGCGCTCATCTGATGATTAATTATGATCTGCCCTGGAATCCTACTCGGCTCGAGCAGAGATTTGGGCGCATCCACCGTATCGGTCAAACCGAAGTCTGCCACCTTTGGAACCTGGTAGCCGAGGAGACGCGCGAAGGCGACGTGTACATCCGCTTACTGGAGAAGATCGATCAGCAGCGCCAGGCATTAGGGGATGGCGTCTTCGACGTCCTGGGTGATTTGTTCCAGGAAATCAGCCTGCGCAGCCTGCTGCTCGAAGCGATCCGCTACGGCGATCAGCCCAGCGTGCGCGAGCGGTTGTACCAGGCGGTCGATAACGCCGCCGATCAAAAGCGCGTGCGAGAGTTGATGGCGGATTATTCGCTGGCGCACGACAGCCTGGATATCAGCCAGGTGCAGCAGATACGGGAGGAATTCGAGCGCGCCCAGGCTCGCCGGCTTCAGCCGCATTTCATTGCGGCTTTTTTCAAAGCAGCCTTCGAGCGTTTGGGCGGCGCGCTGCACCCGCGCGAATCAAGGCGCTTTGAGATCACCCGCGTGCCAGCCGTGGTGAGAGAACGCGGTCGGCTGCTTGGCCAGAGTGCCGTGTTGCCGCGCTACGAACGGGTAACTTTCCACAAAGAAGAAATCAACCTGGCAGGAAAGCCCACGGCTGAATTTCTCTGCCCCGGCAATCCTTTGATGGATGCAGTAATCGATTTGATGCTGGAGCGCTATCGCAACCTGCTGCGCAGCGGGGCGTTCCTCGTGGATTCAAACGATCCTGGTGAGGATATCCGGGCATTGTTCTATTTGGACCACTCGATCCTGGCCGGCGGCGAAGACCGCCAGGTGGTGTCGCGCCAGATGCAATTCGTGGAGGTCAATGCGCTTGGCGAGATTTCTAACGCCGGTCCGGCCCCATTCCTGGATTATGAGCCGCTCAAGGAGGAATTGGGTGATGAAATGCGAGCTTATTGTTCCAGTGTCGTCTGGCTCAATGCAGACCTTGAGAGTCAGATCATGAGCTACGCAGTCCAGCATCTGGTTCCAGCACATCTGCAGGATGTGAAGACTCGCCGGGCGGAGATGATCGACCGCACCTATCGAGCCGTCAAAGATCGCCTGACAAAGGAGATCACCTACTGGGACCACCGGGCAGAGGAGCTCAAGGCGCAGGAACAAGCAGGTAAGACCAACGCGAAGTTGAATTCCGAAATGGCTCGCCGGCGGGCGGACGACCTGTCAGGACGTCTGGAGCGCCGCCTAGCTGAGCTCGAGCAAGCGGCTCGGATCACGCCCCAGCCGCCAGTGGTCATCGGCGGAGCGCTGGTGATCCCCCAAGGTTTGCTGGCTCGATTGTCCGGGGATACCGCTGAAGTTGAGCCTGAGATGTTCGCTCAATCCAACCGTAAGGCAGTTGAATTGGCCGCCATGCAGGCCGTGATGGAACAGGAACGTAGCCTGGGATATGTACCAATCGATGTGAGCGCCGCCAAACTTGGCTGGGATATCGAGTCACGCGTTCCCAGCACGGGCAAGTTACGGTTCATTGAAGTGAAGGGGAGGGTGGAAGGGGCAACGACGATCACCGTGAGCAAGAACGAGATCTTGGCTGGGCTGAACAAGCCCGAGGATTTCATCTTGGCGGTGGTAGAAATCAGCTTTCTGGAAGACAAGCCACACGCCAAACAACCCCATTACATTCTTAAGGCTTTCCGACGAGAACCTGATTTTGCAGCGACAAGCGTGAATTACAACTGGAAAGAACTTCGAAAACTGGAGATGAGACCATGATTCTTGCCGAACATGTGATTGAAAAGTTAATCCAGATTGAATCTGATGTTCATTATTCAGAACTTCCACCCCCTGACCAAGAGCCGTTTATTCTTGTTGATCGTCAATCTCCTGTGATCATTTCTGCTCCTCATGGAGCGATGACCTACCGGAATAATGGAAGAGAAATATGGCATGAAGAAGATGAATATACTGCAGGAATGGCGCTTCTACTTGCTGAACTATGTAAAGTATCGGTCATTGCAACAATTTGGCGCACTGCGGATTCAGATCCGAATGAGCATTCGAAAGACCAATCAGGGTACAAGAAAAAATTGGATGCTCTTTTTGAAAATGGGGATGTACATTGGTTGATTGATCTTCACGGCGCAGGTAAAAAGAGCCGGAATTTGGCTGATACACAATTGGTTGACCTTGGCATTGGAAAATGTGATGACTATTTACCCATTGAGGCAACAGCTTACTTCCGGAAGCAGATTGAAAACTATCTCGGCCAAGGGGTCACTTCACGTGAAGGCAAAAATGGATTTCCTGCTTCAGATCCCAATCGGATTGCTGCCTTTGCGAAATCATATCCGAATGTCTATTCCGTTCAGGTTGAGATGAAACCAAAGGTCCGTATTCCGCGAAGGCGAGTAGATGCTTCAATGTTCACTAAATCGATTGAAGATGGCGGTGGGCCGTATTCGGCACCTGCCCATCACGTTGTAGGCATGATGCAAGCTATTGTTGACTTCATAGAGTATTTGAAAGGGGACAACTATCATGAGCGCTAACCGTGTCGAGAAATTAATCTACTGGTACCTCCGTTTTAACGGTTACCTGACCGTTGAGAACTTTATAGTTCACCCCAACTTCAAGCGAGATCCGGAAGCCGAAGCAGATATCCTGGCAGTTCGCTTTCCGTTATCTGCAGAAGACCCGAGACGATTCACTTTCGGGAGAGACTCTAATTTAATAATCCCTGATCGTATAGATTTCATTATTGGTGAGGTGAAATCAAGTAGATGTGATATTAATCCATCTTGGAGCGAGCCTGATCGTGAGAATATTCAATATGCCCTTAGATGGCTAGGCTATTGGCCCGAAGGTGAGATCGACGCAATTTCACGAGCAGTTTACAATCAAAAAGTTTGGGCGTCAGATTCTGCATCGGTAAGATTTGTGTGTTTTGGCATGGAAGAGAACTTAGAGCTGAGACAAAAATACCCCAGCATGAAACAAATATTACTTGTTCCTATGATGAATTTCGTGCGTAATCGGTTAACAATCGGTTGCCTTAAGCTCCATCGAAAAAATTGGGATTCCTACATTCAAAATCTTGTTGAATTAATCAGCCACAGGCCTGAAACCGAAGAGTTAATTGCCTGGACTTTACAGAAGGAATAATATGCCCTGCCTCTGCAAACTCATCGAAGTCTCCCTGCCGCTCGAAGCCATCAACGCTGTATCCGCCCGCGAGAAATCCATCCGACGCGGACCATCTATTAGGCTGCAGCAAATTCAATTTGACATAAATGGCGGTTCATGCTATAAACTAGTTACATCCCCCCTGCTCCTTCGGGGGCAGGGCGCGAGGCGGCTAATCACCGCCTCTGCTTTTTTAATACTTTCCGAGCGGTCAGTTTCACAGGGAGAACGATGAACACGTATGTCTACGTGGATGGCTTTAACCTGTATTACGGGGCAGTCAAGGGAACGCCTTATAAATGGTTAAACATCCTTGACTTGAGCCAGCGATTGCTGCCGAAGAACAACATCGTTAAGATAAAATATTTTACAGCCCTGGTGACTGCCCGCCCCGGAGATCCGGATCAGCCTAATCGCCAGCAAATCTACCTGCGCGCCCTTAGGACGCTTCCCAATCTGGAAATCATTTATGGGCATTTCCTGCAACATCCGGTTAAGATGCCGCTGGTCAGCAGCCTGGGTGGAACGATTCGTTACGCGAATGTAATGAAAACAGAAGAAAAAGGCTCAGATGTCAACCTTGCCGCGCATATGGTCAATGATGGCTATAAAAGTCTCTACCAGGTGGCTGTCCTGGTCAGCAACGACTCCGATCTGGTAGAACCAATCAAGATTGTCCGCAGCGAGTTACACCTCCCAGTGATCGTGCTAAACCCGCGCCCCAGCACCCCCAGCCACGAACTGCGCAAGTACGCTTCTTTCGTCAAACCTATCCGTCAGAGTGTTTTGGCTAACTCGCAATTCCCGGACGAACTGACCGATGCCATAGGAACTTTCCACAAACCGCCCGGATGGTGAACCCTATGCCCACCTACCGCAACAGACTCATCGTATCCACCCGCCATGGGCGCCCCGACGCGCTGCAGCAATCTCGATCTGGCACAATCGCCTATAACTCAGAAACCCGCGGTCTGGAGAATCGTGTATAGTTGCGAGAGGCAAGTCGCGGACGTCCAGTGATCATCGAAATCAGGCAAGGAGAATAAACGATGCCAGGGAAAACAAAACGATTGCTGTGGGACGAACTCATGGCAAGAGAGGAATTAGGCTTCTATCAGACTTGTCTATCTTGCGACTGGATTGGGCGAGGAATGGATGAGCTGCTTGACCGCTGCCCCATCTGCGGCGCCGAAACAGATCCACATGGAGGTTTTATGGCAGGGGGCTGCATGGCCTGGCTGGTTGATGACGAAGGTTATATCGGATCCCCGATATCGCCAATTTATACCTGGAAGCTTCAGGAAGCAGACCTGCCAAGCATTGTCGATTTACTGGAACACTGGAAAAACCGCTCTCTGAACACACGGGAGCAATCTGGATGAGTTCACCTGAGAACGAGGAACATGACCACATACCGTAAAAAACTGATCGAAGTCGCGCTGCCCCTCGACGCCATCAACGCCGCATCCGCTCGCGAGAAATCCATCCGCCACGGGCACCCCAGCACGCTGCACCTGTGGTGGGCGCGCCGGCCCCTGGCAGCCTGCCGGGCGGTGCTGTTTGCCCAACTGGTGGACGATCCGAGCGAGTACATGCCGGATGAGCAATCAGCCGATGAAGAGCGCCAGCGCCTGTTCGAGCTGATCGAGGAACTGGTCAAGTGGGAGAACATCAATAACGAGGAGATCCTCGATAAGGCGAGATTGGAGATTGCCAGAAGCGTTGCCCGCGATCTTGGGGTTGAAGTTCCCGTGGGTAAGCAGGCCATCCGTGAGTTCCTGACGACCAAAGCCCCGCCCGTGCTGGACCCCTTCGCCGGGGGCGGCTCGATCCCGCTCGAGGCGCAGCGGTTGGGATTGCGCGCCTATGCCAGCGACCTGAACCCGGTGGCCGTGCTGATCAACAAAGCCCTGATCGAGATCCCGCCCAGGTTCGCCGGGATGCCGCCAGTGCACCCGCCCCTCACCCTTTCTCCCTCTCCCCACGGGGGAGAGGGACGGGGTGAGGGGGCGGCCCAGTCCGAGTTGTGGAAGAAGGAGTGGAAGGGCGCTGAGGGCCTGGCTGAAGACGTGCGCTACTATGGCAAGTGGATGCGCGACGAAGCTGAAAAACGGATTGGGCATCTGTACCCCAAATATAAGATCACCCAGGAGCTGCTTGACGAGCGTGAGGACTTGCGCAAACAGGGTTTGAAAGCCGGCGATGAGCTGACCGTGATCGCCTGGCTGTGGGCGCGCACGGTGAAGTGCCCCAACCCGGCTTGTGGGGCGCAGATGCCACTGGTGCGTACATTTGTGCTCTCATCAAAAAAGGCTAAAGAAGCATGGATAGAACCGCTGGTTGAAGGTAACCAGATTCGTTACACGGTAAAGGTAGGTAACAGTAAAGCTCCCGAGGGCACGGTTTCCCATAATAGCGCATATTGTATTTGTTGTGACATGCCTGTGCCGTTGGATCATGTACGCGCAGAGGGCCAGGCTGATCGCATGAGCGCTCGCATGATCGCGATTGTTGCAGAAGGAAAGCGTGGACGCATCTACTTGCCGCCCAATCACAAACATGAAGCTGATGCTGCTTCGGCCCAACCAGCCTGGGAGCCTGAACAAGAACTACAGGGTAAGTGTCGGGTAAGCGTACCGCTCTACGGTATGAATACTTTTGGCGATTTATTTACATCTCGTCAACTTTGCTCACTTAATACTTTTAGCAACCTGATTAGCGATGTTCATGCATCTGTCTCGCACAGAGGTCAGTTATTGAATCGCAGTGAATCTGAAGCTTATGCAAATGCGATAGCGACCTACTTAGCATTTGTGGTAGATTATGGCGCTAATTATTGGTCTAAGATTGCAACATTAGGAGAAGGCTTTATCAGAGGCACATTCGTTCGCCAAGCTATTGCAATGGTATGGGACTACGCTGAGGGGAACCCTTTTGGAAAAACTAGCGGAAATTGGGGTAACGGGATTGATTGGATCGTGAGAGTTCTTGCTAATTTACCTTCCCAAGTAAATATGGGAATAGCAAGAATGGCTGATGCGACTAAGGGATTTCCGGATTTAAGCGATTTGATAATTTCCACCGACCCCCCTTATTATGACAATATCGAATATGCTGATCTTTCTGATTATTTTTATACTTGGATGAGAAGAAACCTCAGAAAAATATATCCGGATTTATTCTCAACGTTACTTACATCCAAAAATTCAGAACTTGTGGCATCACCATGGCGATTTCAAACCAAGAGTGAGGCGGAAGATTTTTTCGAAGATGGACTTAGAACTGTATTCCAACATATAAATACGTCAACAAATACAAGTTATCCTGTTACGATTTATTATGCCTTCAAGCAAAGCGAAAACGAGGATAATGATCAATCTAAAATGGATTTAGCCATCGCATCAACTGGATGGGAGACAATGCTTGAGGGCTTAATCAATAGTGATTTTGAAATTGTTGGTACCTGGCCAATGCGTACTGAAAGGCCAGGAAGAAGCGTTGGCTTAGGGGCGAATGCTCTCGCTTCATCAATTGTTCTGGTATGCCGCCCCCGATCTGAAACAAAAAAAGATGTGACAAGACGTGATTTCCTAGCAATCCTTAAGCGTCAGCTTCCTCACGCATTACATCAGCTTCAACAGGGGAGTATTGCACCAGTAGATCTGGCCCAGGCTGCTATTGGCCCAGGGATGGCGGTTTTCTCGCGCTACAAGCAGGTGCTCGAAGCCGACGGCTCGCCCATGTCGGTACGCACCGCCCTGGCGTTGATCAACCAGGCATTGGACGAGTTCCTGGCCGAGCAGGAAGGCGAGTACGACGCCGACACGCGCTGGGCGCTGGCCTGGTACGAGCAGTACGGCTTCAACGAAGGTCCCTACGGCGTGGCCGAGACGCTCAGCAAGGCCAAGAACACCAGCGTGGGCGGCCTGGAGGAAGCCGGGGTGCTGCTGGCGCGCGCCGGCAAGGTGCGCCTGCTCTCACGGACGGAGCTGAAAGAAGACTGGGATCCAACCCAGGACAAGCGCCCCACCGCCTGGGAAGCAGTCCAGCACCTGATCCGGGCGCTGGATACGCACGGCGAACAGGGGGCGGCGCGGCTGCTCTCTCGCCTGGGCGGGCTGGGCGAAACCGCACGCGACCTGGCATACCGGCTCTACACCATCTGCGAGCGCAAGGGCTGGGCGCAGGACGCTTTGGGTTACAACATGCTGGTGGTCGCCTGGCCGCGGCTGAAGGAAATGGCGAGGCATAGATCTAAATCCGAACAAGAGACGCTTTTGTAAGAACACGGATTATTCTTTTTTAAGTTTGGAGAAAGAAATGCTAAAGATTACCTCTCAACATTTAGGCCAACTTCGTAAGGCTGAAATCCAATTTGGTGATCTGACCATTTTTGTCGGCCCACAAGCTAGTGGAAAGAGCATTTTTCTGCAACTTATGAAATTAACTATGGATCACAATCATATCTTGCGTACCATTCGTCAGCATGGTTTTGATTGGCAACAAAACTTCAACAATTTCCTTGCTCTCTACTTTGGAGAGGGTATGCAAGGCATTTGGGAAGCTCAAACCCAGGTTATAGTAAATGACCAGCCTTTTGATTTGGAAAAAGTTGTTGAACAACGTGGTAAGAAGCAACAAAAAGAGTCCCTCTTTTTAATACCTGCGCAACGTGTGATCACTTTACGGAATGGATGGCCGCGCGCGTTTACAGATTACGAGACCGGTGATCCGTACGTCGTAAAGCAGTTTAGTGAAAGGCTCAGGCTTCTAATGGAGTCAGGCTTGGGAACTGGGCAAAGACCGATTTTCCCACAAGAAGGACGAATGAATAAAGATATTCGCCAGATGATCAATGAAAGTATCTTCTCTAACGCAGAGGTCAGGCTCGACAAGAGTGGAATGCGTAAACGCATTATTTTGAAAGTTCAAAATAATGAATTGCCTTACATGGTCTGGTCTGCTGGTCAGCGCGAATTCATACCACTGATGTTAGGGTTTTACTGGTTAATGCCTCCAGCAGGCGCATCGAAAAACCGTAGTATTGATTGGGTGGTGATTGAGGAACCGGAAATGGGTCTTCACCCGCAAGGTATTTCAACTTTGTTAATTCTTATCATGGAGTTACTCCATAGAGGCTATAAAGTGGTTTTATCCACCCACTCCCCTCAAGTTTTAGAATTGATCTGGGCTGTTCAGAGCTTAGCCCAATTGAATGCTAATTCCGATCGCATTTTAAAGATGTTCAATCTCAGAAAGACCCCTTATCTTAATGACTTAGCGGATAATATCTTGGCAAAAAATTATCGGACATATTACTTTGAACGCTCAAGCGATCAGTTTATCAATGCAATGGATATATCATCTTTGGATCCTGATGATCTGAATAATGCAGTCGCAGACTGGGGCGGCTTGACAGAGTTTAGCACCACAGTATCACAAGTGGTTTCACAAGCGATACTGCTTACTGAAGACATTGAGAAATGATATATGCCGTTCATTCAAGTATTTCAACAAACAGAAGTTGCTGAATGCCTGAGAGAGGGTTCACAAGCGCTCAGAGGGAATGCTTCCTGTATACAAGTATCAAACCCAAGACATATCGAAGGAAGTGTTGATATTGATTCTTGCCTACAAAACCGCTATCCTCAAGAACATCGCTGGGATTACGCGGTTGGTTATAACAACCAAATCTTTTATATCGAAGTACATACCGCGAGTAACAGTGAAGTCCCTGTCGTTATCGATAAGCTTAATTGGTTGCGCGATTGGCTTAATCGTCAGCGGAATGCAGAAGAGCTATTTGAGAGAAGCTCATTCCACTGGATAACTAGAGGTAAAGTCGCGGTTACTAAAACTAGCCGATACGGAAGGCAACTAACCAAAGCTGGTCTCCCCTCTCCGAGGAGAGTACTAATAATCTGAGCAGAGCTAACTTGGGTAAAATGTTAGTATTAGTTCGATAGCGCATTGGGCATACAATATGTCCATCCAGGACCGCGGGTTTTAGGATTTAATCGGGGAGTAGGAAGATGGCAATCAGCAATATCGAGCGCGTAGGCAAAGGGCTGGGCTTTTTGAAATCCGGTCTGAGCCCCTATATTCAGCAGGAATTAAAGAGCTTTTATAAGGAGCGCTGGTGGATCAGCGGTGTCGAGACCTTGCTTGAAGGAGCAATAGGTCGAGAAGGATTATCCAGCGGCGGGACCCCTGAAGAACGCTTTGACCGCCTGGATATCCAGGCGCTGCTGGTAATCATGTGGGATAACTGGAATAATGTCTTCCGCGAACAATTAGGGCACACCGGCCGTTCCTACGTCAGCGAGTTGCGTGAAGTGCGCAATCATTGGGCGCACCAACAACCTTTCAATGCTGAAGATGCCTACCGCGCTCTGGATACGATGACCCGCTTGCTAGAATTGACCGGCGCGGCTGGTCAGGATGATCTGCGCGAACTCGGGCGGGACATGCTGCGCCAGCGTTTTGAAGCAGATACGAAACGAGAATTGAAACAAAGCGCTGCGCTCACGCAGACAGGCGCGCTCGGTGGTTTGAAATCCTGGCGGTCGATTGCAACCCCGCACCCCGATGTTGCTTCGGGGCGCTACCAACAAGCTGAATTCGCCGCGGATCTGTTCCAGGTAATCACCCATAAAGCCGAACCGGAATATGGCGATCCAGCCGAGTTCTTCCGCCGCACTTATCTCACCGAAGGCCTGACGCTCTTGCTCAGCCGAGCCTGGCTGCGGCTGGCAGGGGAGGGCGGCGACCCGGTTGTTGAACTACAAACCAATTTTGGCGGCGGAAAAACGCACTCGATGTTAGCCCTCTACCACTTGTTCGGGGGCGAGATCAAACCCGGTGAAGTTCCTGGACTGGAGCATTTAATTCCATCTGAGTTGAAAGATGGGAACACTGACCTCCCCACCGCCAATCGAGCCGTCCTGGTGGGGACGCAGCTTAGCCCCGGTACACCCCATACAAAACCAGATGGCACAGAGATTCATACCTTATGGGGCGAGATGGCCTGGCAGCTCGGCGGCAGCGAAGCCTATGCCATGATAGCAGACGATGACCGCCAGGGCGTCAACCCTGGGTCGGAGAAGCTGTTCGCCCTGTTCGATAAATATGGCCCGGCGCTGGTGCTGATTGATGAATGGGTGGCATTCACCCGGCAGTTGTATGGCAAGACCGATTTACCAGCGGGCAGCTTTGAATCCAACATGACCTTTGCCCAGTCGCTGACCGAAGCTGCCAAAGCGGCTACCGATGCCTTGATCGTCGCCTCAATCCCAGCTTCAAATATCGAGATCGGCGGCGAGGGTGGTCAGGCCGCGTTGGAGCGCATCCAGAACACTTTTGGGCGACTGGAATCAGTCTGGAAACCGGCCAGCGCGACCGAGTCCTTTGAGATCGTCCGCAGGAGATTATTCCAACCGATCACAGACTACAGCGCGCGTAACGCTGTCTGCCGATCTTTTAGCGAGCTGTACCAGGCTAACCGGGCTGAATTCCCATCCGAATGCCGTGATGCCGCCTATGAAGAACGCTTGCGTTCAGCCTACCCGATCCATCCGGAGCTTTTCGACCGTCTGTACGAGGATTGGTCTACCCTGGATCGCTTTCAGCGCACGCGCGGCGTTTTGCGATTGATGGCCTCGATTATTCACGAACTTTGGGAGCGGCAAGATGGGTCACTCCTAATCCTGCCTGGAACACTGCCGATTGACAGCACGGCTGTGCGCTTTGAACTCACCCGCTATCTGCCAGAGGGCTGGGGGGCGGTGCTCGACAAAGATATCGACGGCGAGCAAAGCCGTCCGCTGGCCATGGATCGGGACAATCCCAACCTGGGCAGGTTTTCCGCCAGTCGACGGGTCTCTCGCACGGTGTTCATCGGCAGCGCGCCGTCAGTTAGCGCCCAGCGAGCGCGGGGCGTGGAAGAGGTCCGCATCAAATTGGGCTGCGTCCAGCCGGGTGAAACGCCGGCTGTCTTTGGAGATGCCTTGCGGCGCCTCTCCGAAGAATTAACCTACTTATATTCCGATGCAAGTCGTTATTGGTTTGATACACGCCCAACGATAAACCGCATGGCTTCAGACCGGGCGGCGCAATACGAGCGCTCACCACACCTGGCTGAAGATGAGATTATCCGCCGGGTCCGGACAAAGATCAACCGTGAGCGGGGAGAGTTCGTTGGAGTACACATCATTCCGGCCCAAAGCTCCGATGTTCCGGATGACCCGGAAGCTCGCCTGGTGGTGTTGGGGCCTGATGTTCCTCATCGCGCCAGAAATGGGAGCAGCAAGGCGCAAACTGCCGCTCAAGAGATCCTCGAACGGCGTGGCAACAGCCCGCGCATTTACCGCAACATGCTGGTTTTTCTAGCTGCTGATAGCGAGCGATTGGGCGAATTGCAGCAAGCCGTTCGTTTCTGGCTGGCTTGGACCTCAATCAATCAAGAAGAGGATCAGCTCAATTTGGATGCATTCCAGAAACGGCAGGTGAAAACTCAAATCGCCAAATATGAAGAAACCATCGAAGCTCGATTAAGCGAGACTTATTGTCATTTGATCGTCCCTACACAGGAAGGAACCGGCCCGGTCGAGTGGATGACCACCCGACTTCAAGGTGGAGAGGGATTGGTAGACCGCGCCTCGCGTCGTTTGGTTCGGGATGAAGAACTGATCACTCAGTGGTCGCCGGCCACGCTGCGGATCGAACTGGATCGCTGGCTATGGAAAGACCAACAGCATCTTTCTGTCAAACAGCTTTGGGAGTATCTAGCCTCCTATCTTTACCTGCCGCGATTGAAGAACGAGCAGGTGCTGATCGACGCAATCAGAAATGGAGTTGGAACGTTTTCATGGGTGGACTATTTCGGCTATGCATCTGCCGTCCGCGAGGAGGACGGTTATTATGTTGGTCTCATCGCCGGCAGTCTTCCAACGATTACCCTGGATAGCTCGAGCGTTTTAGTCAAGCCTGATGTAGCTAAAAGGCAAAGAGATGCAGAGCATGAACAATTTTATGGTGTCACATCTGAAACAGGATCCCCAACCAAGACCGGAGAAGATTTGCTTGGCGATAGACTACCTGGGATCGAGAAAGGAGGACCCTCGGAAAGCGTGGCAACGTCAACTGTCTTACGGCGTTTTCACGGCTCGGTAGAGTTGAACCCAATTCGTGTTGGGCTCGATGCCAGCAAGATTGCCGAGGAAGTGCTCGCGCATCTGGAAGGGCTGGTCGGTTCGCATGTGAAGGTTACGCTGGAGATCTCGGCAGAAGTACCTGATGGGATCCCTGAGAATGTGGTGCGGGTGGTAAGCGAGAACTGTAATACGTTGAAATTCAAGGCGCATGGGTTTGAAGAGTAAGACCAGAAGAATAATCCAATCGTGAACTGTCTCAAAAAGTCATCTTAAAAACATGATCGGAGCAAAACAACCCAATAATCCAGTTACCCATTCACCGCTAAAAGGGTAATACGTATGCTTCGTGCCCTGTACTCGACGGGGTTCGCAGCATTCGGATAGCGTGAAAAAATTCTAATCTAGGATTGATGAGGGTTAAAAAATGACTAATCGAGATCGGGTCATTCAATATCTGAAGAATCATCCCGAAGGGGTGGATGATGACAAGCTCGCCCAAGCACTAGGATTCAGCCAGCGTCAACAAGCCAACAGTCTTTGCAAGAAATTAGCTGAGGAGGGCTTGGTGGTTAGACAACCTGTGGCCGGAAAAATCCACAACTTTTGGGCGGGCAGTAAAATTACCCAGGCAAAACAGAGGGGCGGATTCGAGACAGCCCAGCCGCTAGAAAATTCAGACAGCACAATGGCTTGGTACTGGGAAGGAAATGTCCAAGCTCAAGTGATCAGATATTTGGTTTCACATAATTTCAAGATCCGTTCTGCAGCGGATACCAAGAGCCGCCAACGCGGTGTAGATATTGTCGCTGAGCGCGATGAAAATCAGGTTTGGATATCTGTAAAGGGCTACCCAAAGCGTACAGAAAAAACCCAACCTTCTACACAGGCCGGTCACTGGTTCAAAGATGTTATCTTCGATATGCTCGAATACCGTGGTGAAAACCAATCCATAAAGTTAGGCGTCGGGCTCCCAGATTTTCCACGCTATCGTTCACTGGCAGCAAAAATTGCCTGGGTCAAGCCGGTAGTCGATTTTGTTTATTTCTGGGTTCAGGAAAGCGGTGAAGTTACTGTTGAGTGAGGATGTGAAAGACATAAAATAAGTATCTCTGAGGCGATCGAGTAAAGCCCTAGAATCCATTCGGTCACTAAAAAGGACCAAACACGGTAGTAGACTTTGCCGGTGAGGGGTGACACGCAACCAAATAGAAGGTTCAAGTTGTGCTCGACATATTTGAAAGAAGAGCACTGGATCACGCAATTTGCGTCGGAACAAGACATCTACCTGAACCAGTTTTACACATAGAAAACACAAGCGCAGCCAGACGCAGCTAGATATGTCGCTTGCCAACCAATGACCTCAACAGCATCTGCCTCCCAGTCCCGATCGGCGTCGCTGTATGCCCCGTCGGCTGGGAGGTAGGTGTCGTTGTATACCCCATCGATCACCCCCGCAGGCGAAACGCCAAGCTTTCGATAGATCTCCCGGCGTTCCGCAGGGGTCTTGTTCGCAGTGAGCCGCTTGAGTTCTGCTCGGGTGGGTTTGGGTTTGAAGGGGTTGGTCATTGCTCTCTCCCTGGTCGCTTTGATGAGGAGATTATATATTCCAAGTCATAAAGGGGCGGGGTGATTTTTTTATGGAGGGGGTATTTTTGCACCGCGTGCGACAAACGCTTTGACGCCACAATAACAAGGACGACAAGTTCGAAGGCCAAGCTAGCGAGATCAACAAACGGAAAGGGTCTTTTTGCTCCGCTCAAGACTCGACCCAGCAGACGCACTCATGAGCTGGGAGAACCGTTGATCGCGTCGCTGAACCACCAGCGTGAGCGTCTGCAGGCGAAAAGTGATGGATCGAATCATCACGCTGGTCACGACAGCCAGGCCAGACTGAAACCAAACTGCACACGACATGAAGAAGGACAGACGAACTGGATCTCGAACCGGGAGTTACATGTTCCGCAATGACGGAATGACAGGGGCTGTCCAAAAAGAAGGGCGGCCCCTTCGCGATTTGAAGAAAATGTGATTCAATAGGGGGTATGAGACGAAAACCAGCCAAACCGACGTTCAAGCCGTATACACAGGCGCAACCGAGCCTG
>JADYYC010000477.1 GCA_020853835.1 Anaerolineales bacterium | reverse complement strand
GTGTTCGTCTGGACGTTATTAACGATTATTGTCCAATCTCGTAAGAAGGTGGAGTAGGCGTCATAATTTATGGGTACTCTGGCGTTTTGCCAGTTCTGTGGTCAAAGAATTGTCGGAAAAAACTGGCTTTTCCGCCACCCAGACTGGCCTGAAGAGATAACGCTGCGGATCTGTTCGGACTGCGCTGATCATGCGCCGCGCTGCATATACTGCGGCCTGCCAATCGCCCCGGCTGGCTCACAGGATCGGTGTGTAACCTGCCAGAGTAAATACCCCCTGTGCCAGGCGTGTGGCCAACCCGTCTCCGGCGATTTGACCTATTTTGATGGAGCGGGACCATTCTGCCAGACCTGCTGTCACGAGAGACCCCCCTGCGGAAGCTGCGGGGCGCCGCTGACGGACGATCGCTGGCAGCTTTCAGACGGGCGCTTGATTTGCTCCCATTGCCGGGCCGGCGCGGTTTTTTCGACCCAAGAGGCGGTCGATCTGTTTACGGAAATCAAGGCGCGCCTCTCGGTCAACCCTGGCATCAAGTTGAACATCCCCACCGGTCTTTTCCTGGTGGATCAGGAGCAGCTTCAGGAAGTCTTCCACCAGCAGCCAGCCCGTCCTGAAAAGGGCATGATAAAAGGCTTCGAACAGGGCGCGCCAGAGCTGCTGGGGATATATCTGCGGCACGGCATGAGGCGCGGTATCTACATCCTGACGGGCTTGCCGCGCAAGCTTTTTATCCAGACCGCCGCGCATGAATACGCACACGCCTGGCAGGGTGAAAACTGCCCCACGCTCGGCAACGGGTTGGTCCAGGAAGGTTTTGCGGAATGGATTGCCTACCGGGCGGTGAGCATGTTTGGCTACACAAGCGGGCTTGAGCAAATGCGGAACCGGCAGGATATTTACGGTGAAGGGCTCAGGTGGGCGCTGAACTGCGAAGACCGTGATGGCGTACAGGCGGTGCTCGCGGCCTGCCGCGCCGATGCGGGCGCATCCCAGCTCGAAATGCCAGAAGGCCGGGCCGTCACATGAACTCCGAGCCATCCATCTCGTTCAGGCTTTCTTCACCCACGGCGCCGGTGGGGGCGGGCCCAAGTTTGATTTACGGCCTGGTGCGCATCGATGGCGGAGCCTCGGCAGAGGTCCTGCCAAGCAATTTGGGCTTTGTCTTGGACACGAGCGAATCGATGCGCATCCACCTCGTGAGCGAAGCCCAGTTTTCAGAACTGGTGAAATCCGGTTTCGCCCAGGAAGTGCTGACTGATGGGATACCTGCCTATCAAATCTCATCTATCCCGGGAGAAGTGGTGGCGCGCATGCCGCGCCGGATTGATTACCTCGCCCGCGCTCTGGTCTCCGCCAGCGAGATGCTGCGCGACGACGATTTCTTCGCGTTGATAGCTTTTGCCAGCCAGGGCGTGTGCTTGATTGAGCAGACCCCCGGAAAAGAACATGCGCGCCTGCGGCAGGCAGCGGCGGGTTTGGAAAGCTTGAACCTGGGCGATGGGACCCAAATCGACGTCGGCCTGGAGTTAGCCCTCGAAGCGACGCAGCGTTTGCCGGGCGGAAGCCTAGCGACGCGGCTCTTGCTGCTGACCGATGGACATACCCAAAACGTGCGGCGGGTTTACGAGCTGGCCGAGCAGGCGAAACGAGCGGGGGTTAAAATCACCACGATGGGCATCGGCTCCGAGTTCAACGAAGACCTGCTCATCCCGCTTGCCGACCTGACCGGCGGCAAGGCTTATTTTATCGAAACCCCGGAAAAGATAGGCGAGGTCCTCAGGCAGGAGTTGGGTTCGGCGCTGCACATCGGCTATCGAAACCTGGAGGTCAAGCTTCTTCTTTCCAGCGATGTCTCGATCAGGCGGGCGCACCGCATCTTGCCCGAGATCGGCGAATTTGACGCCGGTCCCGGCATAAACGGCAGCTATGCGTTGCACTTTGGAGATTATGATCCTTCCCAGCCGGAAGGCGTGCTGCTGGAGCTGGTTGTTGAAGATGGCGAGCCGGGCCTGCACAGGCTGGCACAGGCCGTGCTTCAATGGGACGATCCGGAAGACGGCAGCCGCAGACAAAGCCCGCGCTTCGATATCGAATTTGAACGCTCGGCAGTTGGGATCGAGTTCAAAGATGAGGAGATCAGGCAGGCGGTTGATCGTGTGGGCGCCTACATCATGGGCAGGCAAGCCCTGGAAGCGGCGCAGTCGGTTCGAGACGCCGAAAGCGCGCCAGCCAGGCAAGCCGCGACGATTCGTCTCCGGCAGGCAGCTACCCGTATGTTAGACATGGGAGAGCCAGAACTGGCAGGTGAATTCCTCGAGCAGGCTGACCTGTTGGAGCGCCAGGCTGACCTTGATCAAAACGCGGCGAAAAAGCTTCGTTACAAAACGCGCCGCCTGTTTCATAGCGGATAAGATAGGAGTATCGGATGCCCGAGCTTTTGAATTTCACCAGCGTCTGCAATCGCAGCTCCGTCCCGGTGATGGATCAATCTCAGTTGCTGTATATATTGACCGAGGTCTCACCGGCGAGCTCGATTTCGGGCGTGCGGATGCCGCTCAATTTTGCCCTGGTGCTGGATCGCAGCGGTTCGATGGCTGGTGAAAAGCTGCGCACTTTGAAAGAAGCCGTCAAGCAGATCATCGCACAGTTGAGTGAGGATGACATCCTCTCTATTGTCACTTTCGAGTCTCGCACGGAAGTGCTCGCGCCGGCTAAACCGGGGATGGATAGAAAAGCCCTGCTGCGCGCGGTCGAGAAAATCCGCGACGGCGGAGGGACGAACATGGCGCCGGCGCTCAAGACGGCGTTGGAGCTTGTAAAAACACATCACGATGAAAAACGAGTGAACCGGATCGTGCTGTTAACCGACGGGGAAGCCACTGACAGCGTACAGAACTCGTACCATGCTGCGGACGAAGCGGGTTCAGCGGGCGTCCCCATCATTTGTTTGGGTTTTGGTCAGGATTGGAACGAATCCTTTCTGTTCGAGCTCGCCGACCGCAGCATCCTGGCGAGGCCGGGTTCGCAGATCGGGATGGCGGATTATATTCCGAAACCGGATGATGTCGAGAAAATCTTTCAGGAAGTCTATCAGTCGATGCAAATCGTGGCAAACGACCTCGCTATCACCATTCGCATGGTCCAGGGCCTGGAAGCCCGCCGGGTGTGGCAGGTGGCGCCGCTGATCCGCGAGCTTGGGTCTGGTGTGATCGAAGGGCGCGCGATCCAAATTCCGATCGGACAGATCGACCGGACGGGATGCGCAGTCCTGGCAGAGGTCTCTTTGCCGCCGCGTCCTGAAGGCGCGGTGCGCATTGCACAGGCGGATGTGACCTTTTCGACGCCCGACCACGGGCCGCAGAGGCAATCCATCGATCTGGTCGTGGACTATTCCGCGGCCTCCGGTTTTCAAGATCAGCTCAACAGCCGGGTGATGAACATCGTCGAAAAAGTTCAGGCATTTCGATTGCAGACCCAGGCGCTGGACGACGCCAGGGTGGGAGATGTGCGATCTGCCACGCGCAAACTCCGCCAGGCCGTTACAATACTGCTGGCGCAAGGCGAGACGGATCTCGCCAACCAGATGGAAAAAGAAGCCGACCACCTTGAAAGCTCGGGCGATGTGTCGAACGAAGGCAAAAAAACCATCATGCTCACGAGCAGAAAGACGGTCAGGCTTTCGGAATAGATCGAATGAGAAAATTCGGTTTATACTTGCTTTGGCCCAAAAAGGCGCGTGAGGCGAGAGTTGCCAAGAGTTAGGAGCCTGGAGCATGTCGACGACGAACTGCCCCAAATGTGGTAAACCGCTGCGACCCGGAGCACGCTTCTGCGGTAATTGTGGCGCGACGATCCCGGCCGTGGCACAGGCTGTGGGCGCCCCTCAAATGGCTGAGGGCGATGTAAGCCCGTGCCCGGATTGCGGCAAACCGGTCCGGCGGGGGGCCAAGTTCTGCACCCACTGTGGGACGAAAATGGCGGAACAGGGCGGAGGACCCCCGGCAACGTCCCGGCAAGAGCAGCCCGTTCCCCAGATGTTGACCAAGACGGGCGTAGTATCGCCCGGCGCGGGGGGCCCTGCCGCGCCCCAGGCGGGCGCGCCAGCTCCAGGCGCAGCGGCCTCTCGCCCCGGGCGCAGGGCGCTCTGGCCCGTTCTTCTTCTCGCGATTGTCCTCCTGTGCGTTGTGGGGGCAGCCGGTGGGTTTATGATTTACCGGGATCCATTCAACCTCCTCAAGCTGACCCGGCCCAGCCCGGCGGCTGTTAACCCGGTTGACACAGCTACGGCTACTGAACCTGCGACCCTTGAGCCGTCACATACGCCCACGCAGGAGGAAATCATCCCGACCTTTACTCCTGAAGCATCTCCAACGCACACCCAACAACCGCTTGAAACCCTGGTGGCGACGCCCAGCGTGACAGTCTCGGTGGAGCTCACCCAAACCACTGCGCCCATCTCCGGCGAGCCGGTTACGACGACCATCTTGGAAGACGAATTCAGCGAGAACCTGAGCGAGAACTGGCGCTCCTGGGGAAACCCTTTTCCAACGCTTAGAAAAGGGTTTGGGGATAGCTGGCTGGATCTCAAAGCTGCCGATAAAGCCGGTGAAGCCGGCACGACGACCCGAAAAGAGCTGTCGCTTGCGCCCGGCGTCTGGCTTGTGTGGGAAGCGCAGTTGAACCCCACATACCCGCAATTTTCGCTGCTCCTTGATTGGGATTCGGCCGGGTTCATGCGCGGCCCCTCAAACAACGCCCCGACCCAACTGCGTTACGAATTACAAAAGAGCCGGGTTTTGCTGCTCGCGCCGGTTACAAACGCAAAGTGCGATATCGCGCTGGATGGGACGACGAAACATACTTTCGCCTTGTTCTTGGTTGACGAGCAAAAGGTGGACTTTTTCATCGATGACCTTCATCAATCGCTTTGCCAGTTGGATCTGGGCGTCACACCCGGCCTGGGGAGGATCTCTTTTTCGGGAAACGGCTGGGTAACCCGCATTCGAGTTTCGGATTTGCCCGCCCAGTGAGCTTTCTGGCCAGGAGAAGATTTTTATGCCATTAGAAACCGGTCAAGTCTTGAATAATCGCTACCGCATCGTCAAACTCCTGGGGCAGGGAGGGTTTGGGGCAGTTTACCGCGCCTGGGATGCGAACTTGAACCGCCCTTGTGCCGTGAAAGAGAACCTGGATACCTCGCCCGAGGCCCAGCGCCAGTTCACCCGCGAAGCTACCGTGTTGGCTAATCTTTCACACCCTAACTTGCCGCGCGTGACGGATCATTTTATCCTTCCGGGTCAGGGACAGTACCTGGTTATGGATTTCGTCGAAGGGGATGACCTGGCCAGCATCGTGCGGCAGCGCGGCACGGTTCCGGTGCAGCAAGCAATGATCTGGGTGTCTCAAGTGGCAGATGCGTTGGAATACCTGCACTCGCGTGATCCTGTTGTAGTGCATCGCGACATCAAGCCCGCTAACATCCGCGTTACTCCGGAAGGCCGGGCGATGCTGGTGGATTTTGGATTGGTAAAGGTTTACAACCCCCAATTGAAAACCACCATGGGAGCGCGCGCGGTCACGCCGGGCTATGCCCCACCCGAACAATACGGTCAGGGCAGCACCGATGCCCGCTCGGATATCTACGCCCTTGGGGCGACGTTGTTTGCGATCTTGACCGCGCAGGAGCCGATGGAAAGCGTCCAGCGCATGTCAGGCTCGCAGATGGGCCTGGCGAATCAATTCAATCCGAGCGTGTCGCCCGCGATGAGCGAGGTCATCGAGCGATCGCTGCGCCTGGAACCTTCGCAGCGCTACCAGAGCGCAGGTGAGTTCAAAGCGGCATTGAATTCAGCCAGCGCGCCGGTTCTGGTCAAGCCTGTGAATCAGGCTTATGCCGTCCCGGCAATGCGCGCGCCGGCAATGGAACCGAGTGTGCACCACCCGGTCTCGAGGCCCAGGTCACAGCCGAGGTCGGAACCGATAAAAAAGGCCGGCGTTGGTCTTTATATCGGCATCGGCGCGCTGGTGCTGGTCTGCATTTTAGGCTCTATCGGCGTCTTTGGGTTGATCGTCGCTTCTGGAAACAAAACCACCCAGGCCACTTCCGATGCCCAGATGCAAGCCACGTTGGCCGAACGGGTGAAGACCACTTCCACCGCGCGGGCAGAGGCCACCCAACAGTCGCTGCTGACGCGCCTGGAGGCGAACAGCCGCCTGGTTTTCGGCCCTCAATCTGGCACGCTCGAGCACGACGACGGGTCATCGATCATCGTCAAAAATGCTGACGTGAATCTGAGAGACTTCATTGTCGAGGCCCGTTTTTATAACCCCTACGCGGCTGCGGATGGCCTGTGGGACTATGGGTTTGTCGTCCGGCACGAAACCAAGAATGTCCAGTTTCGGTTTGTGATCCAATCGAAGAAAACCTGGGTCTTGCTCAATAACACCGGCGAGCCAGATGGGGAGACCATCGCCCAGGGCGAGATCCCGGCTTTGAAAGTCGGGGCGCAGGATTCAAATCTGGTCAAGCTGGTTTTTCAGGGCAACCGCGGTTGGTTCTTCTTGAATGATGTGCTGGTCACCGAGATGGATTTATCCGCGCGGATGAATTCTGGCGCTGTGTATATCGCGACTGGAGTTTTTCAGGACGACAAGCTGCCTGGAAAATCGACCCGTTATACCGATTTCAGCATCTGGTCCCTGCCATAAGATCTCTTATCAATGTGCAAATTGATTACGCATACTGTGAGGTGATTGATGGATAAAGAACCCTCGAAAAAACCAAGCCAGGCGCACCAGGGCGATCTTATACATCGACTTTCCACCGGGCGCGGGCTGTTTCTGCTGGCTGCGGGTTCGGCGCTGCTGATTGTTGTAGCCATAATTGGGATATTTTTCTTTCTTTCCCGCCGATCGTTGCCTGCTGAGGTTGTGAACCCTCCGCCATCATTGGAAGAATTAGCCCAACAATTCCCTGAGATCGCTCATATTCTGTTGGATAACAAGCTGGACTCGGTCTACAAACAATTTATGATCGCCTATCAGGAAGGCGGGCCCGACGCGGCTTACAAGCTGGCCCAGAAGCGCGGCATCTTAAGCCCGAACGATGAAGTGCGCATGACGCTGGAGTTGGATACCACTGACAGCGGGGAACTGGTCGCTTCGCTCAGGGATCATGGAATAAATGTCACGACCGTCAGCGGAAACCTGATCGATATCAGCATTCCGGTGGAGGTGCTGCGCCAATCGCTCGAGTCGGATCAGCCGGGTCGAGTGTTTATGGATATATCCGGCCTGGCCCACATCGTGCGCATCCGGCTTCCTATTCCGGCCCAAAATGATGTCGGAGATGTTGAAACGGAGGGCGTGGCTGTGATCGGCGCGTACGAATGGCAGGAGGCTGGTTTCACCGGGGCGGGCATAAAAATCGGTATTTTGGATGTGGGTTTTGACGGCTACAAAGACCTGCTTGGAACCGAGCTGCCAGCAAACGTGGTTGCCAGGTCCTTCATTGCAGGTACGGAAATCGATCAAACCGGAATTGTGCACGGCAGCGCGGTTTCGGAGATTGTGCACGACGTTGCCCCAGACGCTGAACTGGTCTTCGCAGCTTATCAAACCGCCGCGGAGAAGCAGGAAGCCGTAGATTGGCTTATCTCGCAGGGCGTCGATATGATCTCCAGCTCCACCGGCTCAACTTACGGCCGGCGGGATAACAAGAGCCGCCTGGCGGTAATGGTCAATGAGGTCTTCGACAGGGGGATCTTGTGGGTTAATTCGT
>JADYYC010000476.1 GCA_020853835.1 Anaerolineales bacterium | reverse complement strand
GAAGTCTCGCAGACTTCGGAAGTCTTAAAAATCTCGATCTGTGTGAATCTGTGAAAATCTGTGTCCAAACGAGGGGGTTCGACGCGCGCTCCCTCACCCCTCCCCCTCTCCCGCTTGCGGGAGAGGGCCGGGGTGAGGGCCATTCCCTCTTCGACGAGCGTAGCGAGGAGAAATCTTGGATGGCGAAAATCAAGATTTCTCACCGCCTGGCGGCGGTTCGAAATGACAGAGGAGAGGGCGGCGGTTCGAATTCACAAGGAAATAAGGCGCGCGCCCAAAACGAGATGTAGACTTCCGAAGTCTCGCAGACTTCGGAAGTCTCAGGCGCTCTTAATCCCCCAGGCAGATGCCCAGGTCGCGGGCGGTCAGGATGGTGTCGCAGTCCAGGGGGACGGTCTTCATGCGCGAGGTGGCCTGCTCCAGCGGCACGTAGCGCACGAGCGGCGGGTCGAGCGAAACCATTACCCCCCGCCGGCCCTCGGCGATGGCGCGCACCGCCGCGGCCCCAAAACGCTGGGCGAGCAGGCGGTCGTTGCTCGTGGGCGAGCCGCCGCGCAGCAGGTGCCCCAGGACGACCAGGCGCGTCTCCTTCCCGGTCAGCGTCTGCAGTTCGGCGGCGACCTTCTCGCCGATCCCGCCCAGGCGCTCCGCCCGCCCCGCCTCGCGGCTGACGACCGAGCGCTGCCCGCCGCGCGGACAGGCGCCCTCAGCCACGACCACTAGCGAAAAACTGCGCCCGCTGCGGTCGCGCTCGCGCACCTTCTCAGCCACGCGCTCGATGTCGTAGGGGATCTCGGGGATCAGGATGGCGTCGGCCGAGCCAGCCACGCCGCTCTCCATCGCGATCCAGCCCGCATAGCGCCCCATCACCTCCACCACGATCACGCGCCTGTGTGAGGCGGCCGTGGAGTGCAGCCGGTCGAGGCATTCGGTCGCAAAAGAGACGGCGGTGTCAAAGCCAAAGGTCACGTCGGTGCCGTCCAGGTCGTTGTCGATCGTCTTGGGGACGCCCACGACCCACAGCCCCTTCTGCGCCAGGGCGCTTGCGATCTCCATCGAGCCGTCGCCGCCGACCGCGATCAGCGCATCCAGCCCGTGCAGGCGGAACAGGCGCACCAGCTCGTCGGAGCGATCGACCTCGACGAGCTGCCCCTTTTCGCCCTGGATCGGGTAGCGCAAGGGGTTGCTGCGGTTGGTGGTGCCGAGGATGGTGCCGCCCAGGTGGGTGATGCCGCGCACCCCGTCGCGGGTGAGGCGCAGCAGCCCGCCGTCGAGGTACTCCTCGTAGAGCAGCAGCCCGTTGTAGCCATCGCGGATGCCGTAAATCTCCCAGCCGCGCTGCAGGGCGGCCAGGGTGGCGGCGCGGATCACGGCGTTCAGCCCTGGGGCGTCGCCGCCGCCGGTGCAGATGGCGATCTTGTGGATCTTATGGTCCGGCTGGTTCACGCTCCCCCTCCGCTTCGGGCTGATCGAGACCCGGCAGGCCCGGCTGGGCGGGGCTGTGGCGCCCCTGGGCGAGCCAGCGCTGACGCAGGACGTCGATCGGGCGCAGCTCGCCCGCTTCGTCTTCGAAGTGCCAGTGCTCCCAGCCGTTGCAGGGGCTGCCGTGGGCGAGGTGCCGACCGCTCTGGTGGATCGAGCCGGTGAAATCGGGGAGCAGCAGGCGCCCGTCGGCGCGGATGCGCGCCGCCTGCGTTCGGTTGCCCCGGAAGTAGAGCGGCTGCCCCGGCCGGAGCAGCCCGTGTTCGAGCAAAGCCGCAAAGCGCACCGGCGAGCGTGCGCGGCGCGCCGGCTTCAGGTCGAAGACCGCCGGGTCGTAGGGCTCGGGTACGATCTGATCCAGGCGCGCCTGGGCGATCTCGATGTAATCGGGCTGATTTTCGATCCCGATCCAGCGCCGGTGGAGCTTCTTGGCGACCGCGCCCGTGGTGCCGCTGCCAAAAAACGGGTCGAGCACCACGTCGCCGGGCTGGCTGGCGGCCAGGATGACGCGGTAGAGCAGCGCTTCGGGTTTCTGAGTGGAGTGGGCCTTCTTGCCGTCGATCTTGATGCGCTCGGCGCCGTTGCAGATCGGCAGCAGCCAGTCGCTGCGCATCTGCAGGTCGTCGTTGAGGGCTTTCATGGCCTGATAGTTGAACGTGTAGCGCGACTTCTTCGATTTGGAAGCCCAGATGAGCGTCTCGTGGGCGTTGGTGAAGCGCACCCCCCGGAAATTGGGCATGGGGTTGGTCTTGACCCAGACCACGTCGTTGAGGATCCAGAAGCCCAGGTCTTGCAGCGCCGCGCCGACGCGGAAGATGTTGTGGTAGCTGCCGATGACCCAGAGCGTGCCATCTTCCTTGAGCAGGCGGCGGCAGGAGGTCAGCCAGGCGCGGGTAAAGCGGTCGTACTCCTCGAAGCCGGCGAACTGGTCCCAGGCGTCGGTAACGGCCTCCACGCGGGTCAGGTTGGGACGCCAGAGCTCTTGCTGAAGCTGGAGGTTGTAGGGCGGGTCGGCGAAGATCAGGTCGATCGAGGCGGGCGGCAGCTCATCCAGCACGTCCAGGCAGTTGCCGGGCAGGATGCGGTCGAGCGGGAGGTTCTGGGCGGTGCGGCCGGCCATTTGCACCTAGTATAACCCAACTCGGGGGATTGTTCGCCTGGAGGTTCGCGGCGCATCAGCGCGTATTTGAGCCAGGCTGCGCTTTATCGTTGTAGATTTGGTTTTTTGTTTGAGGTCAGCCTCTGTGATAGCGATGATTGCTGGTATTCGGCTCTCGCCCAAGCCATTCGACGATTATGCTCCTCAGGCCCTCACCCCATTCGACGAGCGCCCTCACCCCGGCCCTCGCGCCCTCACCCCGGCCCTCTCCCAGGGGGAGAGGGAGTCCGCGCTGTCATTCGACGCACGCCCTCACCCCGGCCCTCGCGCCCTCACCCCGGCCCTCTACCAGGGGGAGAGGGGGGCTGGCGTTTTGTCATTTCGACGCACGCCCTCACCCCAGCTCTCGCGCCCTCACCCCAGCCCTCTCCCAGGGGGAGAGGGGGTTCGCGCTGTCATTCGACGCACGCCCTCACCCCAGCCCTCTCCCAGGAGGAGAGGGGGCTTGCCGTTTTGTCATTTCGACGAGCGCAGCGAGGAGAAATCTTGAACGACGAATGCCAAGATTTCTCACCGCCTGGCGGCGGTTCGAAATGACAGGAGGAGGGGACAGCGGTTCGAATGGGGGTGAAGACTTCCGAAGTCTCGCAGACTTCGGAAGTCTCAAGCGCACGCGCTCAGCCCCCAGAAGACAATCTTCCTTGGAGACTTTCGCTCAAAAGAGCCACGTTCCGGGGAACTCTCATGCTCGCAGGGAGGGCTCTTTCAGGCCTATGGTGCAGATGGTTTTATAATTCAGGCGCAATGCAACCCAATTCCCAGACCCGCTGGGGCGCTTCTCCAATGCGGGGCGGGAAAGGACGGTGAGTAGATGAAAGGTAAATACAACCGCGGGAGCCTGGCCCTGGGCGTGGTCCTGATCGTGGCGGGCATTTTGTTCTTCGTGGCGCGCTTTTTGGGCTTTCCCGGCCGGATCGCGCTGCCGCCCGTCAACCTGCCGTCAGAGCAGGATACGGGCGAGATCGTGCGCCT
>JADYYC010000475.1 GCA_020853835.1 Anaerolineales bacterium | reverse complement strand
TCGGCCCGCTTCCCATAGGGAACTTGATGGCTTTTGCCGACCTTCTGCGGACGAGCAGCAGGAGCAGGACCGCCAGGATGACGAACCCCGCAAATATCAGTGAACTGAGAAATTCATTCATCCGCTACTCGCATAAACACACGCCACGCGCCGGCCAAATCAAAGAGAGCGCCAGATTTGCCGCCGGCATAACCAGGTCAGACATGTGTATGCAATTATATGATAACTATTTGAGGATAAACTTACAAAAACATCATGTCAGGCGGTGCAGCCTTCAAGCTATTGAAACTGTCAGGGTTTTTGGGTTTCAACTTCCAGCCCGGGGATACGCACCCGCCGCTCAAGAGCTTTCATTACCTCGCTCAGCAGCGCCACGATGATCAGATAGATAACAGCCACAGCCAGATAGGTACCGATGGGGTCGTAAGTGCGGGCCGCAACCAGCTTGGCTTTGGTCATCAGGTCTGGCACGGCGATCAAAAACGCAACCGCAGTCGATTTCAACAACAAGATCGGCTCATTTGACCAGGCAGGGATCACCAGCCTCAGAGCTTGGGGCAGGATGATGTGTCGAATGGTGGCAAACCGCGTCAGGCCGATCGACCGGCCAGCCATCATCTGGCCTTCGGAGATCGCCATGATCGAGCCGCGCAGATACTCAGCCTGGTAGGCGCCGCTGTTCAGCCCAAGCGCCAAATAAGCGGAGGCCATCCTCGAAAACGTAATGCCAATCCCTGGAAATCCATAGTAAATCAGAAACAGTTGTACCAATAAAGGCGTGCCGCGAAACACCTCGATGTACGCAACACAGACCCGGCGCACCCACGGGCTGCCGTAGATGCGCCCCAACGCGGCCAGCAAACCCAAGACGAAGCCCATGATCAACCCAACCGCGGTTAACTCCAGCGTCACCCGTAATCCATCCAGAAATACGGGAAGGGTCTGCCATAAGAATTGCAGCCACTCAATCATCGCCGGGCGTTTCCTCTACAAGTCTTCCGTTGGTTGGGTCGTCTCATGTTTGTGGCCATAGAGCTCTGTGATCTTCCAGAGGAATTCGCGCGTGCGCTCGAACTTTGGGCGCAAAAACAGCTCATCGGGGGTTCCTTCCTCGATAATGCTCCCCTTTTCCATAAAAATGATGCGATTGGCAACTTCACGCGCAAAACCCATCTCATGCGTCACGACCAGCATGGTCATTTTCTGCAGCGCAAGCTGGCGCATTACCTCCAGCACCTCGCCGATTAACTCTGGATCGAGGGCAGAGGTGGGCTCATCGAAAAGCATGACGCGCGGATCCATGGCGAGCGCCCGGGCAATCGCCACGCGCTGTTGCTGACCTCCAGATAACTGGCCCGGGTAGTGACCGGCTCGATCCGCGAGGCCGACGCGCTTCAACTCGGACAGGGCTTTCTCCAACGCCTGTTCGCGTGGCAGGTGTTTGACTTTCGTCAAACCCAACATCACATTATCCAGCGCCGTCAGGTGATTGAAGAGCAGGAAGTTTTGAAATACCATCCCGATATGTTGGCGCACCTCGTCTTCGTTATGACCGGGCGCGGTGATCTCCTCGCCATCCAGCCATATTTTTCCGCCGTCTGCCTTTGTCAGGAGGTTGAGACAGCGGAGCAACGTGCTTTTGCCCGTCCCGCTTGGCCCGATAATGACAATGATGTCACCTTGCTGGACCGCAAGATCGATATCCTTAAAGACCACATTCTCGCCGTACTTCTTTGTCAGTCCTTGGGCTTTCAGTATCGGTTCGTCCACAAGAAGTCTCTCCGTGTCCGGTTATAACTGGGCAGGCAGGCGCGTCCGTTGCTCCAGATAATCCAGGAGGCGATTGGTTGTAAATACCAGGATGAAATAGATCACCGCGGCTGTGCCAAAAGCCAGAAACGGCTGCTGTGAAGTGGCGCTTAATTGCTGCGCGCGGCGCAAGATCTCTGGCACGCCCAGGGCGTAAACCAGCGATGAATCTTTGAGGACAATTGAAGCTTCATTTGACCAGGGGGGTATCGCCAGCCTTAACGCCTGGGGCAGCACGATGTACCGGATTGCTCTCCAGCGCGAGAGTCCCACCGCTCGGGCAGCCATCATTTGCCCGCCGCCGACAGACAGCAGCGCGCCGCGAAATATCTCCATTTGATACGCGCTGCTGATCACTCCCAGCGCG
The DNA here is from genome assembly GCA_020853835.1 of Anaerolineales bacterium. Taxonomy (GTDB): domain Bacteria; phylum Chloroflexota; class Anaerolineae; order Anaerolineales; family UBA4823; genus UTCFX2. The sequence continues at coordinate 910 of JADYYC010000475.1, read as the reverse complement.
ATCGAGCCAGCCCAAAACGGCGAGATATTTATCGAACCGGCGATAATGAAATAAAGAATAAACAATAACACGATCTGCGGAACGCCGCGCATCAGCGTGCTATAAGCGGTCATCAAGCGTGACAGCCATTTTCCCCCATAAATATAAAGTAAGCCAAACGTAAGTCCCAGGACCATCCCCATCGGGAGCGCGACAAGTGTGACGCCAACCGTTACAATCGTCCCGTTGCCGATGTAGGTGATCAGGTTTTGCAGCATTTCCGACCTTTTACAGTCATCAGGAGAATGATGTCCCACGGCTATTACAGCAGGACATCATTCCCCTCTATTTTGTTCGGATAACCTCTCTACTGCCCGCCGATGTGCTTCAGCGCAAGCTGGTCGATGAAGCCTTCATCTTGCAGCTGCTTGATAAATTTATTCAATTCTTCAGCCAGTTCGGTATCCCCGTTCGGGATGACGATGTTCATCGGCCCGCTCGAAAGCATGCCTCGATAAATAATCTTCATGCCGCCGAGCTGTGCTGCAAGCGCTTGAGCGGGAATAGCGTCTGCCATCCATATCTGGATGCGTCCATTCTTGATGTCCAGGGCGGCCTGGTCGGCTCTCTCGTACCGGAAAAGGTTGCTCTCCGGCAGTTTGCCGGTGTCCACAAGATTTTCGGTGATCCAGCTATCCTGGTTGGTGCCGGACTGCACGCCAACCGTATACTTAGCGATATCCTCAGGATTAGCTATCGTATCCGAAAAGCTGTCAGCGACCACAAACGCGTCTTCGTTCATGAAATACGGGATGGTGAAGTCGATCTTCTCATCGCGTTCTTCACTGTAATTGAAGGCCGCGATCGCGGCATCGATTTTGCCTTCCTGCACAGCCGCGATCAGGCTGTCGAAGGGCATATCCACCCATTC
>JADYYC010000474.1 GCA_020853835.1 Anaerolineales bacterium | reverse complement strand
CCACAGCATGGGCGAGCCGAGGTTGCCAAAGCGCACCAGCCGCCACAGGCGGTCGGGGTGGCCCAGGTCAACCAGAATAAATAAACCGCCAACGACCAGCGAGGCCAGGGCGACGAAAGCCGCCAGCTTTGCGTAGGGACGGAAGCGGGGCAGGTTGAACAAGATGGGCAGCGAGCCCAGCACCAGCATCCCGGCGGAGAGGCCCATGAAGAAGATAAACCCGGCGATGTAGGCGCCCCAGGCGTTCAGGTTGTGCAGAGAGGTGGCGCCGACACCCTGGCGCAGTTGGATGATCCAGGCGACCACGCCCAGCACGAAGAGCAGGCCGGAGACGACCAGCCAGACAGGCAGGTTAGATTTTTTGGGGGTTTCGTTCACAGTTGTCGTAGTCATTTCAGTCCCTTATCCTCAAGTCAGGAAGTAGACGGATGGCTCGGTGCCCTTTTCTTCCAGCAGGCGGAAGTGCGAGCGGTTACGGATCAGTTGCGAGACTTCGCTTTCCGGATCGTTGAGATCGCCAAAGTGGCGGGCGCGGGCCGGACAAACCTCAACACAGAAGGGCAGCTCGCCTTTTGCAACCCGGTGAGCGCAGAAGGTGCATTTCTCGACGGTGCTCTTTTCGTGGATAGGCGCATCGATCGAACCAACCGCAAAGCCAGTGGCGTAAGTCGGTTCTTCGAAGTTGAATTCGCGCACGCCGGTGTACGGGCAGGCGACCATGCAGTAACGGCAGCCCAGGCATTTGCTGGGATCCTGCATCACGATCCCGGTTGCTTCGTCCTTCCAGGTGGCGCCCACCGGGCAGACCTTGACACAGGCCGGGTTTTCGCAGTGCTGGCAGGCCAGGGTGATAAAGCCCATCTTTAGATTGGGAAACACACCCGCCGGCGTGTCCATATCTTCGCCGCCCACAGTCAGGGTGCGGTTCCACCAGTTTTTGTCGGGCAGGTTATTTTCCAGTTTACAGGCTACCGAGCAGGTATGGCAGCCGATGCAGCGTTTGGTATCAATGACCATTCCGTAATGTTTGTTAGCCATTTTATGCCTTTCCATTCCACTTGCGGACTTCGGCAAGCTCGTCCATGAAACTTTGATTGACTCCGATTGGATCAAAGGATGACGAAGCTAATTCAGATAAGTCACCCGATACGTATTGATTTCGTTGCCATCCCTTTGCAAACACCATAACCCCGGGCCTCATGCCTTGAGAAACGACTGCTTTCACAACTGCGCGGCCGCGGTGATTGAAGACCTCGACATAGTCGCCGTTCTTAATATCACGTTTTGCGGCATCAATCGCGTTGATCCTCACTGTGGGTTCTGGCTCCAATTCACGCAGCCAGGGGGTATCGTACCACTGGCTGTGAACACGGAACTTTGGCCTGGTGGACAGTAAGACCAAAGGGTATTTTTGGTAGAGGGGATTTTCGGGCCAAGCTTCGGTTGGCGGGAAGAAGGTCGGCAGATGTTCGCGATCCCAATCGATTTCCTCATCGGAAAGCCGGCGCGCGGTCGGCTTTTCAACATAGAACTCCATCCGACCGGATGGCGTGTTAAACTTTGCGCCTTCCCATGCGATATAAGGATCTTGAAAATACCGGATCATCTTCTTCTCCCGCATACTTTCAAGGCTGATTCCAAGTTTTTCGGAGTATGGTGTTGTTAGAAGTTCAGCAAGGTATTCATCGTCGGTCTTGTTGAAGAATTCTCCTATGCCCATTTTGTCAGCCAACATGCGGAAGATATCAGCGTCTGGTTTTGACTCATAGAGTGGCTCGATGGCCTTTTCAGATAATTCAAGATGATGAGTTTGGCCAGCGGAAATGATGTCTTCTTGTTCGAACCAACCTGCAGCAGGCAGCACAATGTCGGCATAGCGCGCCGTATCTGTAAACACGGTGTCTGCAACGATGACTAAATCTAGCGTGGGTAAGATATCGTTAATCCATTCATTGCTATGGACGGCCGTGTTGGCTGGATTACCACAGAAAATATACATTGACTTGATTGGGAATGGTTTTCCTTGAAAAGTCCCTGTTTTTACCATCTTTCGGTAAACCAGTTGTGAAATTGTTGGTCCAACAGTCCCATCTGGTGCAGTAAACGCGAAATTTATGCCAGGATACACATTCCAGTTGGCCCCAACACTGGCTCCGGGATAGCCAATATTTCCAGTTAATGCACATAATGTTGCTGATGCATGTGCAGTATGAACGCCGTTATCATATGCTTGGGGGCCCCATCCAATGATATGTGATACCGGACCATCCGCGCAGACCCTTGCCAGATATTTAATTGTCTCAACATCTACATCAGTTATTTTAGTCGCCTCTTCTGGCGGATATTTGGCTATCTCTTCTTTCAGTAAATCAAATGCAGTCCGAACTTTTATACCACTGACCTCGAAGGCTCCTTCTAAAGCTGGTAGAGCGACATTTTCTACGGCTTCAGCCACATTTTTTTCAGGATCCCAAACTGCAACGGGATCGATTGAGGTCGGTTTCCCAGTGGCATCCGCGGGTCCTTCAACTGGCTCTACCCCAAGATCACTCATCCTGAGAAAAAGTTTAGTGTCTTCTCGAACCAGGAATGGAGCAACTGTATGTGCCAGGAGAAACTCCTCATTATGAAGTCTTTCTTCCAGGATCACGTTCATAATCGATAAGGTCAGTGCGGTGTCTGATCCTGGGCGAACTTGAACGAACCTGTCCGATTTTGAAGCCAGTGTTGTGAATACAGGATCGACTACAATTAATTTAACGCCCGCCTCGATTGCTTCCGCGACAAAATGCCAGCTGTGCATATATGCTTCTGTGAGATTTGCGCCCCAGGCAATCATTGTCTTAGCATTAATATAGTCTTTTGGTTCACTGCTAACCCAGGGTCCTGCATTACCTGTGACTCGATTTAAGCCAACGGTCAGCGCTGCATCGACGGATTGATCAATCGATGTTGCACCGATTAAATTCACAAATCGTGACTTTGCCCCTGGCATCAACCCATGCAGCAGAGTTACATTTCCCGACCCAGTATAAAATGCGACTGCTTGTTTGCCGTATTGCTCTTGGATTTCTTTCCATTTATCCGTGATGGTTGTAATGGCCTCGTCCCAGGTTATCCGTTCCCAACCATCTTCACCCCGTTTACCAGTGCGCTTCATCGGGTATTTGATGCGGTTTGGACTATATATCCGTTGAGCGTGGGAAAGACCGCGCAGGCATATACGATTGTATTGTGGATCTGCATGCTGAGCCATCGATGTCTTTACAATTTTTCCATCGCGCACATGTAAATTGATTGGACAATAGGCAAAACAGTTTGGCCGGCAAACCCCTCGAAAAATTTGTTCGCCAGCATTTGCAGCCTGCTGTTGAACACTTACCTCCTCCAGTGTCCTCAAAACCGGGCGTCGGGATGCCCCGACAACGGCAGCCACCCCGGCCGTCGCCCCGGACACTTTCAGGAAGTCACGACGATTGACGTAACCGTCTTTCCTCTTCTCGTTGTCCATAGAATTCTCCTTCTTTTTGGATATATTTGGATAACCTGTTTTTTGAGTCATTTCAGATATGCGCCTGACATACCATTGAGGGTGGGCATCGTGATCGGTGTCCTTTGCCTCAGTTTTATTTTGCTGTAAGCGGCGTTGAATAGCTGGCCACAAATCGATGTCCGCTGGCACTGCCTGTTCGGTGTATCGTGTAAACCGGGATTTCAAGAATTGCTTGATACTCATAGCACACCTTATGCAAAAACCGGGAGGTTCATTCGTTTAACCAGAGCGCGTAAATGGTTTTTTGCAGAGTGCAGCCTGGATTTCACTGTCCCCGATGGAATTTGAACCGTCTCAGCAATCTCGTCATCACTCATCTCCAGGTAGTATTTAAGTTCTAACACCGCGCGATGTTCAGGGGTAAGCTGCTGCATCAGTTCCTGAATTAAGTCACAATCATCTCGAAAATCGCTGAACTCTTCCTGCTCAAACCGTAACTTGCCGTTGTTTCGCGTTACTCTTTGACCGGAAAATTCCTCATCATCCTCCAGCGAAACCAGGCGTTCTTGGCTTTTAACCGTTTTCAAGGCGTCGTTAACCACAATCCGCAGAAACCAGGCGCGAAAAGGGCGGGTTTCATCATACTGGTGAATGCGCTGGTAAACCCGGATAAAAACTTCTTGCACGACTTCTTCAGCAAGCCCCAGGTCATTGATTATTGGATAGGCAATACGCACGGCTTCAAGCTGATATTTGCGAACCAGTATTTCCAGCCCGCGAATATCACCGCTTTTCAACTTGGTAATGGCTGTGAGCTCATCCATTGATTTTCTTTTTAGGACAACTTGTTGCCTGTGTCCGATAATAGTATCTTTAAGTTTGAGAAATCGTTCACAATTGATTTATTTTGCACACAATATCTTCTTTTAGTTGGCAGGTCAGGTGATGATAGGCCCGACAATGTCTGACGAACATCCTCCCTTTATGACAAACATCATCTTTT
>JADYYC010000473.1 GCA_020853835.1 Anaerolineales bacterium | reverse complement strand
TATTTGAGTTTTGACCAGAAATTCAAGACCCGCTCGTTTCTCACCAGTGGATCGTCGATGGCGTATTTTCCCAGATATGAAATTGATAAGTTCTGCATTTTACCGGCCATCCACTGAACGCCGGTGATCAGCAGTTTTGGTTCGAGCATCATAATTTGAAGCGTTTTGGTATATGATAATTCGTTCTTAAGTCTGGCGACACACTCAGAACCCGCTGTTGTAAATGCGTGCTCACCGACACAAGATTCTGAGCCCGGCAACCCGATTTTTTCGAGAAGATCAGCAGGGTGATCGCTCGCCACTAAAAGGCCATGATAGATGCTATGATAAGAATTGGTTAGTTTTTGGTTGGCACTCCTTAAAAAATGCCATGATGCCCCAAATGGCAATAGTGCAAAAACCAGGAGAAAAAGAATCAAACGCGCTGGATTGCGGCGGGCCATGCCGAGGGAGAACAAGAAAGGAAACACGAGAAAAGGCCAATAGAAGTTGCTGCTTTTTGCAGTTGCTAAGAGCAGGACGGACGAAAAAGAAAAGATAAACCCCAACCTGCCAGACCCGGGCTGGAAGTAGGCAACGGATGCAACCACAAACAGTAAAAAAACCAGCGAGGCAGTCTCTTGATAAAAACTGTTGAAATATGCGGCTACGTCGGTCGTTGTGAAAAGCAGGGTCAATGGCCCCGCAATCGTCAAGGCTGGAACAGTTTTGACCTTTGAATACTTACCGATAAATGTGAGGGTCAGCCAGAGAAAAACCAGCGTCAAAGCTTTGGGGAAAACTGACATAATGGGAAGATAAAGGACTGGAGATGTAAACAAAACGGGATGGATAACGATGCCGGGGTACCACAACAGGATCACCGAGCTAAAATAGTGGCCTTTGAGGGGAAAATCCAACTTCCAATACGGAAGCCAGTAATGATAAAACCGCAAGTCAAATTCTGGAGTCCCCGCCGGCGGCCAGCTTTGTTTAAAACCTATTGGGCCAGATGAGAACCATCCCGCCATGCGCATGAAGTCACCGTTATCCGCCAGGCCGGTATTGTTTTGGAAGAAGTACATCCCGATGAGCAGGGTCACCAGCCCCAACTGCAAAAACTTAAATAGCCTCGCATCTGTTAGATGATAGCGATCAAAGCCTGGAATGGTCATGGCCGCTCATGTAGACCCAAACCCGTGTTGGTTCACAGACCTATTTATGCCCATCAGTATATCAAAAAGAACCCTCCTTTGCTGATGGTATAATGCAAGTCGCTTTGAGCCAAGCGTGGCTGCCAATCAAACAGTGCCGCTCTCTCACCCATGAAAATAACCCTTCCGATTATCAAGAAGTGGGTTCCCGCCGTCGCCAGCGGCGCGGTGCTCGCGATCATGTACCTTTATCTGTTGAACCAGCAATCGCCTGTGAGGCGGCTCAGCGCTGGTTTTATTTACCTCTACTTGTGGGCCTTTTTCAGCCTGGCGGTGTTCCTGATGTTCAACCGCCTGCTCTCTCCGAGGTTATCAGATTACCCAACATCCTGGCGGCGGCTCTGGCTGGCAGGCTGTCTGGGCGCGGGGGTGTGGCTGGCGCACAACATCCCTGTGCGCATGTTGAAACCGCTGGAAATCGTCCTCCCGCAATCCGCGATACACAAGGTCATCTTCCTTGTCAGCGCCGGGTTTGGAATAGGCCTGCTGCTTTTTGCGGCTAGCGCCTTGTTTGCCACGCTGCAAACGAAGTCAGCGGCGCCTGCCGCAACGCGGCGCATGGGTTGGCTGCTGTACGCGCTGCCCATGCTGCTCGCCTGGCTGATCTACCTGCTGGCGTACTGGCCCGGGATGATGAGCGCCGACTCGCTCAACCAATGGGGGCAGGCCCTGAGCGGCCACTTCACTGATCACCATCCGGCATCGCACACATTTATCCTCTGGCTGCTGGCGCGCATCTATCCGTCGCCAGCGCTGGTGGCATTGGTACAGATCCTGGCGCTGGGGCTGCTGGCTGGATACATCCTGGGTTTCTTCGAGACCCAGGGCGCGCCGAGGCCCATCTTGTGGCTGGCCAGCCTGGTTTTTGCGCTCTCTCCGGTAAACGGGACGATGGTCAACACATTGTGGAAAGACATCCTCTACAGCACGGCATTGCTGGGTTTCACCTTCCTGGCGTATCGCGTTGGGGTAACACGCGGGCGATGGCTGGAAGGCCGCTGGAACGGCGTCCTGCTGGGGTTAACCGGGGTATTGGTCAGCAGCTTCCGGCATAACGGCTGGCCGATCGTGCTGGCTACTTTCCTCATAATGATCGTGTTGTATTGGAAATTTTGGAGAGGCGTCGCGGTCGCCGTGGTTGTCTTTGCAGCGGTGTTTTTATTCATCCGGGGGCCTGTCTACCGGTTTGCCAGGGTGAACACCCAGGGCGTGTATGAAAACGCCGCGTCCAGCCTGTTCTCGCTCTATTCCCTGGCGGCTGAGGCGGACCCTGGATCGTACGCTGAGGGGATGATCCAGTCGATACGCCCGCTCTCAAGCGATTGGAGTTGTGATCTTGCTGCCCAGTACGAAGCTGTCAAGCAGAAAGATGGCGCAGGGCAGCGCGAGAGCCTGCTGCAAAAAGGCGTCAATTTGATCATCCGCTCACCGAATTTGATGTATTACTACTATACCTGCCGGCGATCCTTCTTATGGATCGTGTGGGACCCGTACGGCTTTATAGACAATGCGTCGCATACCCGTTACCTGGTGGATCTGAACCCCTATGGAATTGTGCACGATTCGAAACTGCCGTTTCTGAGAGACCGGGTGTCGGCTTTTGTTTATTTGACCTCCACCGACAATCAAATCAGTTGGCTGGTCTGGCGCCCTGCCCTCTACCTGTATATTTTCATCTTCATAATCGCAGTACAAGCGATCAAACATAGGGACTTAAAGCTGTTTATTGCATCGGCGCCGCTTATGTTGCAGGCAATCGGGTTTACCATCGCGTTCACGGGGCCAAATTTCCGCCTGCAGTATGCGATCTACCTGGCGGCGCTGCTTTTCTGGCCCTTGCTCTTCACACCGAAAATTGTTGAGCCACCACAACCCTCCTCCGCGCCGCTTCCACACCAGGCGGCTTAGCCGCGCTTCCATCATCGTGGCGGCAGCCGCATAGACTGACCGAAATGGCGAATTCGTTCGAGAATGCCCCTGCCAGTCGCATAGGAAGCCGTAAGGCTTTATGGCGTTTGTGCGCCTGGGTTTTCCTCTCGCTGGTCGTCTTACAGGGTGTTCACTGGTTTTTCAGGCAGGAATTCTCGTTTCAAAATTTACTCTCCCATCTGGGGTTCATCCTGGGGGTATTTGGCCTCGCCTGGGTTCTGGAGCGCCTGTTTTCGAGGAATCCACTGATAGATCAATCTGGAGGCGCGCTGATCCTGGGAGTGAGCGCCGCGATTTACCTTCAAAGCCGCAGCACTCTGGGAGCCTGGCTCTTGCTGGTCAGCGGCTGGGCGGTTTTGATCTGGTTGGAGGCCCGCCTGTCCGGCAATTCGTCCGCCTGGAGAAGGGCGGCTTTTAAGCTCCTGATCGCCGGAATTGCAGGCGCAGCGGTTATCGCGGTTCTGCAAATCGAGGAGCGTTTCTCGGAGGAGGAGTTTTTTGCGGCTATCCAATTGGGCGTGATGAGCTTCAATTGGCTGGTGATCTCGCTCGCGTACCGGCAATGGTCGCAAGCCGAAGGCAGCCCGGCGATGAAAGGTAACGCCAGCCGTACATGGCTGGTCCTGAGCCTGGTTGGGTTTTGTGTCCTGGGATCTTTCTATACCCTGAGCGCCTACCAGAACAGTTTTTTTCCGCAGGAGGCCCCGACCTTTGAGGGGATTTCAAATGCCAGCCCGTTTATTTGTGGTCGGACCGCGGCTGAAGCCAATGTCTATCAAGGGCGGGAAGTCTTCAAGCGGCTGGTGGATTTGATCGAAAGCAGCCCTCAAAAAACCGTCCCCGAATTCGGTGTCTTGGCGCTGGCGAAAAACGATGCGGCCTGGGCCGGGCGTTTCCACGATGAGCTATTGAATGAAGCCAGTCAAATGCTTTTTACACAAAGAGAGAACAGCGTGAAATATGGCCAGTGTCTGGCGGCTCAAAGGGTCTATTATTACTGGCTGGTTTCCCAAAGCAACCCTTCGCTGTTCAATACAGAGGAGAAAAAGATCATCTCTGAGTGGTTTAGCGCGGTCAACCGGCGCGCGCTATCGATTGGCTGGGTGGATTGGTTCTACGCAACCGCATTTTCGCACTGGCCAAGCGGTCCCTATGAAAACCAGGAATGCGGCGCCGGGCTGCTGGCGATACTGGAGGTGAGCGGTTTAGGGGATCCCGCGCTGGCTGTTCAAAACCGCGAGTACCTCGCAAAAAACCCTCGCGGGTGGCTCGAGCGTTTCCGCAACACCGATGATACCTACAATTATCAGGTCGAATGGCTGCGCAACGCCTGGTATCAATACCTGTACTGGCATCAGGCCGATCCGGTGAACGTGCAGCTTTCGTTTGAATGGTTCTTGCTGCAGGCGCTCCCGGACGGCTCCCCCCTGCGCTATAATCATTACGCAGCAAGCTCAGCGGCTGAGATGGGTTATTGGGCAGGCAATCTCTCATCCGAGGCGGCTGGCGGGCAAAGTCAGGCAGCGAGCATTCTCGGACAAGATTTCGGAGAAGCGGCAATGTGGCTGTCTGGCAGGGCGATAGATTATATGGAGGCGCAAGGCCAGCACCCAGGCGCGCAGCCCGGTTTGGAGCGCCCCACCGAGATGTTGGGCCGATCCAGGGGTTGGGGTTCCTGCCTGATGTTCGGGAACTCGGGCCTGCCAAACCGGGCTGGGCCCCTGGCTCCGGATAAGATCGTCTTTCGCAATGGCTGGCAGGATGATTCGCTGTACCTGCTTTTGAATTTGCGTTTTACGGGCTGGCATCGATACAAGGCGACCAATTCAATCGTCCTGATCTACCAGAACAAGCCGATCGCTTCTGAGATACACCTTGGAAAGCCGTTTTCCTGGCTGCCGGTGGGGCGCAGACTGCTGCGCGATAAGCGCAATCCGCGCGAGAACTTGAACGGCTTGCTCGTCCGGCGCACCGGCTTGAGCGCGGCGGTGCATGCCCTCACGGGAATTGGAAGCCCTTGGGCCCAGGACCCGCCGTTCTACGCCGAGGTGGAGCGGTTCGAGACGGGGCCGGAGATGGATCAAAGCCGTACCATGATTTCCGGCTGGCGAGGGTGGCAACAGGGGCGGGGCATTCTGTTCGATCATCGAGGCCCGGTCGTGATCGTCGATCAGGTTAAAGGGCCGGATAACGGCAGAGCCGCGATAAGCTGGCATTTTATGGGCCCGTTAACCCAACGTGCTAATGGTAGATACCAGCTCGGCGAGGGCAGGGGTTCGACTGAGGTATTATTTATCCGCTACGATGGGCGGCTGGCTCAAGACGAGCTCCACGAAGCCTGGCTCGAGGAAAGCGGTTATACCGAGCTGATCTATGCGCCAAAGCAGCGGGGCAGTTTTTCG
>JADYYC010000472.1 GCA_020853835.1 Anaerolineales bacterium | reverse complement strand
CGTTGATACAGCCCCATCCAGGCTGGCGCGCCGTGCGCTTCCTGAAGATCGACGCCCGGACGCAGCCAACCGGGCAGCGGCAATATCGTCAGACAGACCAACATCAAGCCGATGCGGCGCAGAATCCCCCCATCCGACCCACGGTTCGGCTTCTTTCGTTCACCCATAGATCATCAATCACCACGCCGGCGGCTGGTTGGCAAACGTCGCCTGCACGACCCTCCAGGTGGGAAACTGCGAATCTGCGCTTAGTTCGAGGACATAAGTGACATCCAGCGTATACGGCCCGCGCTCAGCGAGCGGCGCGGCGTCATAGACAGGAACGCCATCTTCGGTATTAAAGAGTTGGTCCTTCCAGGTCTCGCGGGTTGTCACAATGGCGCGGGTCTGCGATTCAAGATCGAAAGAGCGGAAGGTCGAATTGATCAATTGGTGACCATAATTTTGGTTCTTTGCAACAAGAGCTTCCGCCTCCGACCGGAACTGTTCCAATGCCGCGTCGATCACGGTTAGCGAGTATTCCGGTTCCCAAAACAGGTTGGTAACGTCATCCTGGAATTGCGTCACCGCCCGCATCAGGTCTGAGAACCCCCCTTCCTGCACCATGAAATTGTCGTTCCAGGCTGGCCGGGCGGGGGCGCGGTTTTCCTCCAGCATCTGATGCCATTTCTCGTCCGTGAGGCGGTCCTCGGCGGGCCAGGTGAATTCATAGTAGGAGAACACACCGCCCTTCGAGACCTGCAGGATGGTGCGGCCGTCGATGTCTACCACGGGCACGATCGCATACAACTCATTGATTCGCCCAACGCCGACCTGCAACACAACCGGCCCGCCGGCTCCGCTGCCCGATGGATCGGGGTCGGTCGCCACGTCCGCGATCACGGCGGCCTGCTGATCTTCGGACATATTGGCCGACGAGCCAACCCCCTGGTCTTCCACGTCCATGTCAGCCGAGAGGATGACCAGCTTCTCCAGTTCGCCGCCAACGTAGCGGATGCGTTCGTATTCGTCATCGCTCAGCGCTTCACCGCGCAGTTCCTTTTCTGCCATCGCCTGGCAAGCGCGCGCCAGCTCTTCCAGGCGCCCAAGCCCTTCCTGGTCCGGCCCGCTCAGCAAACCCCGGCTTTCAAGCCCAGTGCGGGTCATCGCCGTCAGGCCGACCAGCCGGGCAAAGAACTCGGGGACGGGCTCGACATAGCCGCGCGGCGGCAACGGAGGCGGTGCAGGCGGCCCTCCGCCCATCTCCGCATACACCTGTTTAGCGTAAAGGATCGTATCGTGTTTTAGCTCCGCCCAGCTTCCCAGGGTTGTATTCAACTGTTTATCGAGCCAGGCCTGGCTCCGCATGAAATCCGGATAACCGCTGGGCGGCGGCTGGATCAGCGGCAGGAAGCTGTACAGCCAGGCGTTGTTGAGCGTTTCGGTCCACTCCGGCACGGTCAGGTTCGCCAGCCAGACCCGCGTTTTTTCCATCTGTTCGGGATAATTCGCATACTTCGTATCCCCCATCTGGTCCAGGAGCTGGTAGGCGCGCTCCGAGCCCATCGCCGCCGGCAAGTCCAGCCCCTTGGGCAGGCCGCGCCGGTTATCCTGCGTCCCTACGTTGCGATAGATCAGCTGGCGAAAGATGTAAGCGTCCGGGACGAAGCGCTGTCCCATGAACCTCAGGCCTTTGGTCATCTGCTCTTCATCATCCGTGTCCTGGATGACGATCCCCAGGATCTGCGGCGGAGGCAGGAGCAGCGCGTTGCTGATGAAAAGATCCAGCTTGCCTTCGTCGGTCAAGTCCTTGATTGTCGGATTCGCCCCGTAGACATATCCCAACACGTCGTTGTACTGGACCACGGTTAGGTCATCGCTCCTCCCAACAAAGAAGACCGTGGGAGCATACAGGTCGGACCAGGCCTGGAGGGCCGGCCCCCCATCGACTTGCGCCTGCGAAAGGGCGCGCAGCAGTAAGATAGCCGAGCGGGTCTCTTCCCGGCCGGTTTCAGGGTCGGGTCCCTGGAGGCGGAAGGTCATCCGCCCATACCACATCATCGATTTGAAATAGGCTTTCAATGCCTCGCTGCGCGTGTAATGCCCGCGCGGGATATATTGGGTGTAATCTTCGCCGTTTGTAAGCCCAGGGAAGACGATCGAAGGCTGGATGCCCGCGGCGGCTTGGATCAAGTCGAGCTCGCCTTGCACCATCGCCTCGGCGTAGGCCGGCACGGGCGTGTCGGGGTTGAGCAGCTTGCTCCCAACGCCAAAGTAGGCGACCAGCCGCTTTGCCGCCGGTTCCCAGGCGGTCGCGGCGACTTCCTGGTAAATCCGGTCGCTCTCCTGCAGCATCGCCTGGTTGAGCTTGCCCAGCAGCTCGATGAAATGGCGCTCCTCCGCCACGCGCAAGGTTTTATCAAACATCAGGTGGTAAGAATGCAGGAGCGCGTCGCTGGTGACAAAGATGGGCAGGTTGTCGTAGCGGGCTTTTTCGTACAGGGCGAAAAACTCCTTTTCCGTTCCCGGGGTCACCACAAAACCATCCCGCGCCAGACGATCAACCTGGGGCTGAGAGAGCAAAAACATGTTGCGCACATTGCTCAAATCCGCGGCAGCCTTTTCCTGCTGGATCACTGCCGTCACCTCGCCGGGCGATTCGCTGAAAACCGCAAACAGCGGGCCCTGGCTCAAACTGAACGGCGGCGCCTCGGTGCTCTTCGATGGCTCGGTTGCACCTGGAGTTGGCTGCGGCTCGCTCGTTTCAGCGCCCTTCTGCGGCGTCGCCTTCTTCGCCGGCTGTTCAGTCGATATGCGGTTCAACAGGTTACACGAGATGACCAACAACGCCACAACGACGATCAAGCTTACCAGGCGTTTCCCCTTGGTTTGGATCATGGCACACCTCCGCTCGGTTTTCGGTTCTTTTCTCGTTATTTT
>JADYYC010000471.1 GCA_020853835.1 Anaerolineales bacterium | reverse complement strand
TGCAATAAATAATGTCAACGCCGTGATAAAGAGAAAATGTATTTAGCGATCGAAGGTGTGATTGGCGTCGGGAAAACGACCCTGGCGCGCCTGCTCCAGCCGGCGTTCAATGCGGGGACACTCCTCGAAGTGTTTGACGAGAACCCGTTCCTGTCCGATTTTTATGCGGACCGGGCGCGTTACGCGTTCCAGACCCAGATCTTTTTTTTGTTGAGCCGCTATCACCAGCAGCGACGGACGGTTGCCGCCCTCCTGGAAGTGCATGAACACCTGATTGCCGATTACACCTTTGAGAAAGACGCCCTGTTTGCGCAGATCAACCTGCAGGGTGATGAGCTGGACATGTATTACAAAGTGCACGAGGCCCTGGCGGAGAAGATCATCCCCCCCGACCTGGTGCTCTACTTGCGCGCGGATACCGACGTGTTGATGCAGCGGATCGCGCAGCGCGACCGTCCTTATGAGCGCAACATAGAGCGCAGCTATATCGCACAGCTTGGCGAAGCCTATGACGTTTTTTTTAGCGGGCGCCAGCCGCGCAGGTCGCCTGTGTTGTGGATCGATACCAACGATCTGGATTACGTGCGCCGCCCCGACCATCTGACCTGGATCGAAAACCGGGTTCGCCAGACGCTCAAGCTGCCCCCGTTTCAGGCTGAGCTACCGCTGCCGCTCATGGAGCAGGGTCGTGGAACGCCAGGATGATATACATGTGCTCCAGTTCAGCCCCTAGCCGGAGAGGCGGAAATTGCCTTTATGCGTATCACGCGTGATTTTATTTTGAAATTCACGAACGAGCTGGTTGAGCGGCGGCAAAATGCCGGGCGGGATCTGGTAGCCGTTTATCTTTGCGGTTCTTTCTTGCAGGAAAGCTATCAGTTAGGAAGCGCGGGGGATATAGACCTGGTGATGGTTCACAGCGAGAAGCCGGAGATGGAGCGGGAGTTCGTCCGGTTGACGGATGAACTGCACCTCGACATCGCCCACCAGGAGCAGCGCGATTACCGGGATACGCGGCGGCTGCGCGTGCACCCCTGGGTTGGGCCAACCCTCAATACCTGCCGGATCATCCACGACCCGGGGCACTTCATGGATTTTGTTCAAGCGAGCGTGCGCGGCCAGTTTGACCGCCCCGACTATATTTATGAAAGGTCGCGCTCGCAAATGGACCGCTCACGAGAGATCTGGTTCGAATTGGTGAGCGACGAGGGCAGCGATGCGCTTACGGCCTTGAGGAAATACCTCAAGGCGGTGGAGGGCGCCGCGAATTCGATCGCAAGCCTGAGCGGCCCGCCGCTGGCGGAGCGGCGACTGTTGTTTGAGTTCCCCGCCCGCGCCGGAGCGGTGGGCCTGCCGGGATTGTACGCCGGGCTGTCAGGCCTGCTGGGCGCGCCAAACCTCGATCCTGGGTCGCTGAACCTGTGGATCGAGCATTGGAAGAACGCTTTTTGGGCCGCGCCGGCTGAAGCGCGCCCGGTCCGGCTGACGGCGGAACGGATGCATTACTATCTGGGCGGTTTTCGAGCTGCATTGGAGGGCGAACAGCCCGCAGACTTGCTGTGGCCGCTGCTCAACACCTGGACGGACTTGATGCCCTGCTATGCAGACGATTCTCCAGAACGAGCGAACTGGCGCAGCGCGGTCGAGAAACTCGATCTGTATGGCAAGGCGCAGAAACAACGCCTGCAGGCGCTGGATGCCTATCTGGATTTGAACGAAGAAGCCCTGGAGGACTGGGCGCATCAAAACGGCGCCTGGGAATCGACTTGAGAAGATGTTTCACGTGAAACGTTTACTCTGAGATGGAGAACGGGGCGAATTGGAGCAAGAATGTTTCACGTGAAACAATGGTTCGCCACTGAAGAAAACCGGCGGTTGAGGCCGCCGGTTTTTTTGTTACGGTCGATCGTTTGATCCGCGGGGCGCCGACCGCAGCGCTGGATCGCGGCTCAGGCAGACGGCTCGCCCTCTTGAGGGGCGGGGATGGCGGGCTGCGCCAGGCTCTCTGCCGGCACCGGCAGACGCTTGCTCCAGGCGAGCCAGCCGGCAAAGGCGATCATGGGTATCCAGCCGATCAGGCTGGTCAGCGGGCCGCCAAGCACCAGGTTCACGCCCGGCATGAACAGGATCGGCAAACCGGCCACCGCGTTGAGGCTGCCGTGGCCCAGGGCGGGCGCCCAGGGGCTGCGGGTACGCAGGTAAATCCAGCTCAATATGACCCCGTACAACACGCAGAAAACGATCATCATAAACACGCCCAGCACCGGCTGGGAGGGATAGTTGTGCCCCTGCAGGATCACCGGGGCGTGCCAGACGCCCCAGATCACGCCGCTGAGGATGATGGCGCGCCATTGACCGTAAGGGAGCAGAGTTGGAAGCAAGTAACCGCGCCATCCCAGCTCTTCCCCCAATGCAAAGATCGTGTTGAAGAGCGGCGCGATGGTCAATGCGGCTCCGATTTGCAGGCCGACGATCAGAAACGGCGGCATTTGGGCGCCCCCGGCTTTTGCCAGGGCTTCCCGCATCTGGGTGAATTCCAGGTCGAGTTTGCCCGCGCCCAGCAGCCAGGTCAGCGCTCCCGAAGCGAGGGTCAGGCCGAGCGGTAAAAGCCAGGCCCAGAGGTAGGCGCGCCAATCCCCAAGGCGCTGGAGGTTCAATGACCGCAAGGGCTTGCGCTCCACGCGCAGGGTGACGAGGATGGCGGCCAGTCCCGGCCCCCACATCGCTGGCGCCCAGGCGACCAACGACGTCGTCTGGCGCGCTGGCGTCCCTGCCGCGCCAACCAGGAGCGGCAGCACGAATAGGATCCAGGAAAAGGCGAACGTAAACAGCAGAAACCAGCGTAAGTTCTTTTGTCTAACCAGGTCAGCCAGCATTTTTACCTCGGCTTTCTACGGACAATCACGGCGACCGCAAGAGGGCCAACGCCTTAACGACTTCTTCGTCGATTTCCGCCGGCGAATACCCCCGCTGTATCAATTCCCGGAGGAAACGATGAATATGCTCGTGCAGGTTTTGTTCGCGCAGCTTGTGGGCAGTGCCCTCCGCAAGGGCTCCCCAGACGAACGTCCCCCGCCCCTGCTGGGTGGAGATCAGCCCCGCCTCGTCGAGGATGCGATAGGCGCGCGCAACGGTATTGAAATTGATCCCTAATTCCGAGGAGAGCTTGCGCACGGTTGGAAGCTGGTCGCCCGGCTTGATCTCCCCTCCCTCGATCAGGCTTTGGATCTGTGTGACGATTTGGGCGTAAATGGGCCGCCCGCTGCGGAAATTGATCTGAATATCCACGTTGTAATAATCTGAAACCACATAATGTATGTATGTATTATTGTATAATTGTATCCGAATATATGGCTTTGTCAAGGGGAAAAAGGTAAAATCTGGATATGATCATCAGCGCCAGCCGGCGTACGGACATACCCGCGTTTTATGCGGACTGGTTTATCAACCGGGTGCGGGAAGGGAGCTGCGAAGTTCCCAACCCCTTCAACCCCCGCCAGGTCGCCACGATTTCACTTAAACCGGAGGACGTCGACTCGATCGTGTTCTGGACGCGCAGCCCGCGTCCGCTCTTCAGGCATCTGAGAGATCTGGATGGGCGGGGCTTTTTCTATTACTTCCAGTACACGCTGCTGGATTACCCGGCTGTTATCGACCCGCATTCCCCGCCCGCTTGGCGCGCTTTAGACACCTTTCGCGCTCTGGTGGACCGGATCGGGCCGGAGCGCGTGGTCTGGCGCTATGACCCGATCGTGCTGAGCGAGATCACGCCCCCCGAGTACCACCTGGAAACATTTGGGCGGCTGGCCGCGGCGCTTCGGGGATATACGGAGCGGACAGTCGTGAGCTTTCTGGACGTGTACGCCAAGGCGCGCCGCCGGCTGGCGGAGACGCAAAACGAGGGCGCGGGACTGCTAAATATATTGCATGACGACGGCGATAATCAGAACATATTGTACGACATCGTCCCTAAACTGGTCACGGGTTTGGCGCAGATCGCGCACGAGAATGACCTCGAAATCCAGTCCTGCGCCGAGGCCATCGACCTGGCGCCTTATGGCATCCCGCCCGGCAAATGTATTGACGCCGGGTTGATCGAACAGCTCTCGGGTCGGATTGTCACGCACCAGAAGGACTCCGGCCAGCGCAAGGCATGCGGGTGCGTGGTCAGCAAGGACATTGGGATGTATGACACGTGTCTCTTTGGCTGCCGCTACTGCTATGCCACGCGCAGCTTTGCGCTTGCGCGCCGCAATCACGCCGCGCACGATCCAGGGGCGGCTTCGATCTACGTCCCCGGTGCTGAACCAGGCTGTCGCTGATCGGGATCCGCGCGCGTTGTATTGTTATCCGCAAGAGGAGAGCAGACCCGCGGCGGGGTGATCCACCAGCCAGAGCAGGTCGCCATGCCGCGGACGGATGAGACCGGCGGGCGTTGGGATTGCGCCCGCGGGCGGTTCGAGCGTCTGCTTGAGAACGGGGGCTTTGCGTTCGCCGCTCACCAAAAAAACGACCATGCGGGATGAGTTGAAGGCGGGGAGGGTCAGGCTCAAGCGGTCGACCAGCGGCTCAGGGGGGCGGTCGTGCGGCACCGCGACGACCCAGCGATCGCGTATCTGCAGCGCCGGGGAGCCCGGGAAGAGCGAAGCCGTATGACCGTCCTCCCCCAGCCCCAACAGGGTCAGGTCAAAGGTGAAGTCGGAGTTCGGAGCGCTGGCTGCGCCAAAGCGTCCGGCCATTTCGCGCTCGTACGCCTCGGCTGCCTGCCCGGGCGTGTCCTCGCCATGCATGCGGTGGACGTTTTGGGGAGGGATCGGCACATGCTCCAACAGCGCCTCGGACGCCATGCGGTAATTGCTATCCTGGTGGTCAGGAGGGACGCAGCGCTCATCGCCCCAAAAGACGTGTGTTCGAGACCAGTCCACCTGCCGCGCATATTCAGGAGCGGCCAGGCGCGCATACAGGGTGGCTGGCGTTGATCCGCCGGAAAGCGCCACCAGGAAGGTATGGCGCGCCTCGACGGCTGCGCCTGCCGCCTCGATAAACCGCAGCGCAGCCGCCTCTGCGAGCGCCTCCGGGTCGGGGAACACGTGGAGCTCTGGCACGTTCAGGGGTGCACGCAGCCTGACAGCCACTTGTGGCCTTCCGCCTCCATCATGCGGTCCGCCTCGGCTGGTCCCCAACTACCTCTCTTATAAGGAACAGGCTCATTTCCACCCGGCGGGCAGCACGCCCGGATGACCGGGTCGATCAACCTCCAGGATTCTTCAATCTCATCGTCGCGAGCGAACAGAGAGGCATCCCCTTTGAGCGCGTCCAGAAGCAGGCGCTCGTAAGCAGCCGGAAGGTCGCCGTCCCTATAGTAGTCACGGTAGTGAAACTCCATGTCCACCGAGCGCCGCTCATAGTTCGAGTCGGGGTTCTTGATTTCGAACCGCAGGTGGATGCCTTCATCCGGCTGAATGCAGATGCTCAAGACATTGGAGCTGAAATCCGCGTCATAGGTCTGGTCAAACATCACCTTAGGCGGGCATTTGAACTCGATGACGATCTCCGTAGCTTTGGCCTTTAGAGCCTTGCCCGAACGAAGGTAAAACGGCACCCCCTGCCAGCGCCAGTTGTCCAGGTAGAGCTTCAGGGCGGCATACGTGGGGGTGCGTGAATCGGGCGGAATGCCGGCGGTGGCGCGATACCCCTCGTACTGGCCAACGACCACATGCGAGGTGTCGATCGGGCGGGTCGCGCTCAAGACCTTCACCTTCTCGTTGCGCAGGTGGTCGGCCTCGAAGGAAGCGGGCGGCTCCATCGCGATGAGGGTGTAGAGCTGCATCAGGTGGTTCTGGAACATATCCCGCAAGACCCCCGCCTGATCGTAATAGCCCGCCCGGTGGCCAATATCGACCTGTTCTGCGGCGGTGATCTGGACGTTTTCCACGTAGTTGCGGTTCCAGACCGGCTCGAAGATGGTGTTGGCAAAGCGGAAGAAGAGGATGTTTTGGGCGGTCTCTTTTCCGAGGTAATGGTCGATGCGGAAGATTTGATCTTCTCGAAAAACCTTTTGGATTGAAAGGTTGAGCTGGTGGGCCGACGCCCCGTCGGTTCCAAAGGGCTTCTCGATGACGATGCGGCAGCGCCCCTTGTCTTCGGCCTCCATGTTCTGCGCGCCCAGGCCGGCGACCGTCGGCTCGAAGAGCTGTGGGGCGATGGCCAGATAGTACAGGCGGTCAGCCGGGCCGGCTTCGAGTTTTTCCAGATAGGTCTTCAGCCTCGCCAGGTCCTCTTGAGAATCGAGATTTCCCGTGA
This sequence comes from Anaerolineales bacterium, assembly GCA_020853835.1. Taxonomy (GTDB): domain Bacteria; phylum Chloroflexota; class Anaerolineae; order Anaerolineales; family UBA4823; genus UTCFX2. The sequence continues at coordinate 1,914 of JADYYC010000471.1, read as the reverse complement.
GATACTCAAACGATTCCGCAAACTCCGCCCAGGCGTGCGGTTCGTAAGCCTGTGGGTCGAATTCTTTCAACCCTTCTTCCAGGCGTTGGCGAAACGAAGCAGTGCTGAGGCGGTTGCGCGCGAACCCCACCACCTTCAGCCCTTTCGGCAGGCGGCCTTTGCGATGCAGGTTGTAAAGCGCCGGGACGAGCTTGCGCTGTGTCAGATCGCCCGATGCGCCAAAAATCACGATCGTAGTGGGCCGGTCCTCGCTCATTTCAACGCCTGTATCAGGTGGGTCAATCCGACCTGGATGTCTTCGTTCAGGTGGAAGCGCAGGACTTTACGGCCTTTGTCCACCAGCGCCTGGCGGTCGCCAAGGGCCTGAGCCAGCTCAAGCACGCCAAAGCCGAGCGAAGAATCGGGCTTTCCAGGTTCATCGGGGATCGGGGCGTCCTCGTCGACATGGTGGGTGATCTGGACGAAGAGGCCGTTGCCGGCGTCCCCTTTGTGAAGCTGGCCGGTTGAGTGCAGGAAGCGCGGGCCGTATCCCGTCGTCACCGCCAGGCGCGTGCGCTGGCGCAGTTCCGTGCGGAGGGCCAGGAGCGAAGCGTCGTTTGCGGACGACGGCGGCAGGTAAGCCTGGATGGCGATGTATTTGCCGGGTGCAGCGCCAGCCAGAAAGCCCGACCACGCCTCGCTCAAGGTGCGCCCCGAGGCGTCGCCAAAAACTGAAATGCCCTGATCGTTCAGAAGAGGCGTCGGTTCGGGCAAGGCGCCATGCTGCCGGTAAGCGTCGACCATCTTGCGCGCCTGGACTTTGGCGGCCTCGACGTTGGGCTGGTTGAAGGGTTGGATGCCCAGCAGATGACCGGCGACGGCGATGGCAAATTCCCACAGGAAGAACTGCCCGCCCATATCGTAGAGGTCTTTCATCTCCAGGCGCACCACCGGATGTCCCGCAAATTCGAGCGCCAACACGGGAACGTCGAAGTCATGATCGTCATCCAGCCGCAGGTAAACGAACGTACGGTCGGCGGAGTAGCTCTCCGGGTTGCCGATCACCTCGCCGACCACTGGAAGGACGCCTTTCCCGTCCTTGCCGGTGCTCTCGGCGATAAGCTGCTCGACCCAATCGCTAAATTCACAGACCTCGGCGGAGGTAATCAGGGTGAGCTTGTCGCGCCCCTGGCGTGCAAGCTCGGCGATGATCGTTCCCAGATGGGCGCCCGGGTTGCTGTGCGGCGATTCCTGCTTGCAGCAATCCGCCATCCCGATGGCGCGCTGGAGGAGCAGTTCCAGGTCAACCCCGGCCACGGCGGCCGGGACCAGCCCAAAGTGTGAGAGGGCCGAGTAGCGCCCGCCGATATCGGGATCATTCAGGTACACGTCCCGGAAATGGAGGTCTTCTGCGATTTGAGCCAGCCCGCTGCCCGGGTCTGTGATGGCAATAAAATGCGCGCCCGCTTTATCGGCGCCGAGGGCTTTGACCGTCAGGTTGTAAAAAAACTTGAGAAACGAGATCGTCTCAACCGTGCCGCCGGACTTGCTGGAGGCGATAAAGAGCGTCCTGGCGGGATCCAGGCGGCGGGCGTAATCAAGCACAGCCGCCGGATCGGTGCTGTCGAGCACGGCCAGGTCGAGACAGCCAGGACGGGCGCCAAATGTCTTGCGCAGCACCTCGGGCGCCAGGCTGGAACCGCCCATACCGAGCAACAACGCATGGGTATAGCCCTCGTGGAGCAGATTGTCCTGCAGCGCCTTGAGGCGTGGGAGCTCCTTTTGCATGTCTTCAGCGACGTGCAGCCAGCCCAGGCGGTTGGCGATCTCCTGTGGGTCGGGGTTCCAAACGGTGTAATCCTTCTCCCAGATGCGCGGGATGATCCGGTTTTCTGCCAGCCCGTTGAGCGCCGCGTCGACTGAGCCCTGGCTCGC
>JADYYC010000470.1 GCA_020853835.1 Anaerolineales bacterium | reverse complement strand
TGCGGCTGGGTTGGAAGCGTCAGCGGCCTGCTCCCGCCTCGGTTCGCGGTCTGGCTCTACCTGGGGGCGTACCTCCCCGCAGGGTACATTGTCGGCCACGCGGTGTTGCATTCGCTGCGCGAACGCCAGTTCGACACAGACCTGTTGATGTTTGCGGCTGCGCTCGGGGCGGCCAGCCTGGGCGAGTATGCCGAAGGCGCGGTGCTGTTGTTCTTGTTTTCGCTTGGCCACACGCTGCAGGAGCGGGCGCTGGACCGGGCGCGCAACGCAATTCAAAGCCTGGCCGACCTGACGCCGCGCGTGGCGGTTGTCCGCCGGGACGGCAAAGAAGAGCTTCTGCCCGTCGAAAGCCTGACCCTGAAGGACCTGGTGATCGTCCGCCCGGGTGAGCGCCTGCCGGTGGATGGCGAGGTCGTGTTGGGGCGGTCTTACATCGATGAATCTCCGATCACTGGAGAATCGCTGCCGGTCGAGAAATCGCCGGGGTCGAAGGTGTTTGCGGGCTCCCTCAACGCAGACGGGACGCTGGAAGTGCGAGTCAGCCGCCTGGCGCAGGACAGCACCCTCGCCCGGGTGACGAAGATGGTCGAGCAAGCCCAGGGCAGCCGCTCGCCGGTGCAGCTAAAGGTGGAGCGGTTCACGCGCGTATTCGTCCCGGTTGCGCTGGCGGTCTTTCTGTTTTTGTTGATCTATCCCTTGCTGGCAAGACAGCCCTTTGAGCAGGGGTTCCGGGTCGCAGTGACGTTCCTGATCGCCACCTCGCCGTGCGCACTGACGCTCGGGACGCCCTCGGCGATCTTATCCGGGATTGCGCAGGCAGCCCGAAACGGGGTGCTGGTCAAAGGCGGCGTATACCTGGAGCTGCTTGGGCGCTTGAAAGCCCTGGCTTTTGACAAGACCGGCACGCTGACCGTGGGCGAGCCACGGGTCACCGAAGTCGTCGCCCTGCCGGGCTGGTCGGAGGCGCGCGTGCTGGAGCTGGCCGCGTCGATCGAGGGCCGCTCGAACCATCCGCTGGCGCAGGCGATCATACGCGAAGCGGCTGCCCGCCGGCTGGCGCCTGCCGCGGCCGAGGAGGTCGAGAACCTGACCGGGCGCGGTATGCGGGCGCGCGTAGACGGACGCCAGGTCTGGGTTGGCGGGTTGACGCTGTGGAAGGAACAGGCGCTGGGGCTGCCCGAAAGCCTGCTCCAGGCGATCCAAAAATTCGAGGCGCAAGGCAAGACCGTCGTCCTGGTGGGGGACGAGCAAGGAGCGGTGGGGTTGGTTGCGATCACCGACACGCTCAGGCCAGAGGTCAAGACGGTTATGCAGGAGCTGGCGGCGCTTGGGATCGAGCACACGGTGATGCTTTCGGGTGACAACCGGCGCGCCGCGGCGGAGGTCGCCGCCGAAACCGGGTTGTCGGAATTTCGAGCCGAACTGCTGCCCGAAGAAAAACTCGGCGCAGTAGACGCCCTGGTAAAGGATTTTCAATTTGTGGGGATGGTAGGAGACGGCGTCAACGACGCCCCGGCGCTGGCGCAGGCGACGGTCGGCATCGCGTTGGGCAGCGCGCGCAACGACGTGGCCCTGGAGGCGGCCGATGTGGCTTTGATGACGCCCGATTTATGCAAGCTTCCCTTTGCGATCGGCCTGGGGCGGGCGGTGCAGCGCATCACCATGCAGAACCTGGCGCTCTCGCTGGGGTCGATCTTAGCGCTCTCCGGGCTGAGCCTCGCCGGCGCCCTGGGGATCGGATCGACGGTGCTCATCCACGAGGGCATGACGCTGGTGGTCGTGATGAATGCGCTGCGCCTGTTCAGGTTCAAGCAGCCCTGCCCGCCGCCAGCCTGACCGGCGTCGCAAATTAACCGCTTTATCATCAGTGCGCAAAATAGCCTATGGTATGATTCAGCAGATCTGGGGCTGAATAGTCCAGATAATTTCAATCTTGACGGTTGGAGGTAAGATGTCTTCGCGTAAGGAGCAAGTCGCTGTGGCTCCATTATTACTGGTAGGCCTGGGTTTGTTATTTATGATCGCTGCGGCGGTATGGCTGGTGCGCGCCTCGAATCAATCCGCGGCGAGGAAGTCTGCCGCTGCCGCGCCGGCTATCACACCGCCTGCGCAGGCTGCGGAGGTCGAACGCGTTTCTTTGGAGGAGGCCAAGGCGGCTTTCGATCTCAAACAGGCGGTTTTTATCGATGCGCGCGGCGAGCAGTCTTATGCCGAGGGACATATCCCGGGCGCGATACCGATGACGAGCGGCGAAGTTGCAAAGCGCGTCGGCGAGCTTGACCCGAACACATGGGTGCTCACCTACTGCACCTGACCGGCGGAGGAAACGAGCGCTCGTGTAGCGCTCTTGCTGCTCCAAAATGGCATTCGGAAGGCGAACCCGATCCTGGGCGGTTTGAACGCCTGGATCGACGCGGGTTACCCGATCGAAACCGCGCCTTGATTGTTTGAAAGCTGCTGGACCGGAGAAAAGATGGCAGAAACGCCGCCGCGACTGTGCGAGCGATTGTCGGAAGAAGGGCGGAGGACGGTCGAATTCTTTACCAGCCTCGAACCGGCAGGATGGGAATCTCAAGTCTATGCGGAAGGCGGACGCTGGTCGGCGCGCCAGGTGCTGGCGCATTTCGTTTCGGCTGAGATAGGCTTCCGTCAGATCATCACCGATATCATCAACGGCGGGGAAGGCGCTCCGGAGGGGTTGGACATCGACCGGTTCAACGAGAGCCAGGTGGCGCAGATGGCCGCGATGAGTTGCGATGACCTGCTGGCGCAATTCGAGCAAAACCGGGACTTGACCGTTGAGCTGGTCGGGCGGATGGAAACGGGCGACCTGGAAAAGGTCGGACGGCATCCTTTTCTGGGCCGGGCCAGGCTGGACGAAATTATCAAGCTGCTTTACCGTCACAATCAGATTCATCAGCGGGATATCCGCAGAGCTTTGGCAGCCGGAGCAGGAAAACCGCAGATATGAAAACCCTGACGCTCTTCATTCGCTTGAGCCGGCCCTTATTCCTGGCGGGCGGGGTGCTGCTTTATGCGTTGGGGGTTGGCATTGCGCGCTATTTAGGGAGGCCCATCGATTGGGATGTCTACCTGCTGGGGCAGGCCTGGGTGACGCTGCTCCAGATGAGCGCCCAGTTCTTGAATGAATATTACGACGCCCCTGCGGACCAGGCCAACAAGAACCGCACGATGCTCACGGGTGGGAGCGGGGCGGTAGGGCCGGGGAAGCTCCCACGCCGGCTGGCGCTCCTGGCAGGGCTCACGGCGCTGGCCGGGGTAGCCTCGCTGACGGTCATCTTGATTTCGAGCGGCAGCCTGACCCCGGCGGCCTGGCTGATCATGGGGCTGGCCTTTCTGGGCGCGTTTTTCTACTCGACCCCGCCGGTGCGCCTCGAAGCCTCCGGTTATGGGGAATTGACAACCACGATCATGGTCACGTTCATGGTGCCGGCGTTTGCGTTTATCCTGCAAACCGGGGAAATGCACCGGCTGCTTGCGATGAGCAGCTTTCCGCTTGCCGCGATCATGTTGGCGATGCTGCTGACGTTCGAACTGCCCGATTTTGCCAATGACGAAAAATACGACAAGCGCACCCTGATGGTCCGCCTGGGCTGGCAGACCGGGATGGGGCTGCACAACGTCCTGATCCTGAGCGGTTTTTTGCTGCTGGTGCTGGCCCGGCTGTTTGGGTATCCACAGTTTGCGATGATCGCCGGGTTGCTGCCCCTGCCGCTGGGGTTATTCCAGATCTGGCAGATGCGCAATATCGCCAACGGGGGCAAGCCAAACTGGAACGCCCTCACGGTGGGCGCGCTGGCGCTGTTTGCGCTGATGTCTTACCTGCTCACATTTGCTTTTTGGACGAATTAAGCCTCGAATTTAGGTTAGAATCGGTCTTCGGGAAACGCATATGCCCGAATTTCTTGAACTTTTGCCGCCTGGTCAGGCCCTGGATCTCATGCTTTCAAATTACAGGCCCGTTGTTCGCGCCGAAGTGATAGACGTCGCGAACGCCTTGGGGCGTGTCACCGCTGTGCCTGTGACCGCGCCGTACGCGCTGCCCAGCTTTGACCGCTCCACCGTGGATGGCTTTGCCGTGCGCGCCGCGGATACGTACGGCGCGAGCGACTCCCTCCCGGCTTATCTACGCGTGGCGCGCGAGGTGCCGATGGGGGCGGAGGCGGGTTTTACGCTGCAGTCCGAAGAATGCGCGCTGATCCATACCGGTGGGATGCTGCCGGCGGGCGCGGACGCGGTAGTCATGGTCGAACACACCCAGTATGCTCAGGCGAGCATGGTCGAGATCCAGAGGGCCGCCGCGCCGGGCGAGAACGTGCTCAAAACCGGTGAAGATGTGGCACAGGGCGAAGAAGTGATCCCGGCTGGCAAGCGCATCCGCCCCGAGGAGATCGGGGGCTTGATGGCGCTGGGGATTACGCGCTTGCAGGTCGCGGCACGGCCGCGGGTTGGGCTGGTGTCGAGCGGCGACGAGGTGATCCCGCCCGAAAGCGATCTGAAACCGGGCCAGGTGCGCGACGTCAACTCATACAGCCTGAGCGCATTGGTGGAGCGCGCCGGCGGCGCGCCCGTGCGGTACGGGATCGCGCCCGACCGGTTGGAAGCGCTGAGCGAAGCCGCGGCCCGGGCGCTCGCGGAATGCGAAATGGTGGTGATCACGGCTGGCTCTTCCGCCAGCGCCCGCGATCTGACCGCCCAGGCGATCCAGTCCCTGGGCGAGCCGGGCGTGCTGGTGCATGGCGTGAATGTAAAGCCCGGAAAGCCGACCATCCTGGCCGTGTGCGGCGAGAAACCGGTGATCGGTTTGCCGGGCAACCCGGTCAGCGCGCTCGTGATCGCGCGCCTGTTTGTCGTCCCGCTGATCGAAAAGCTGCTGGGGCTGGCAGAGCATGCGCCGGCGCCCAGCCTGTCAGCCCGCCTGAGCCTGAACCTGGCCTCGCAGGCGGGGCGCGAGGATTGGGTCCCCGTCCGGCTCGTGCAAGACGATCAGGGATACCTGGCCGAGCCCGTCTTTGGAAAGAGCAACCTGATTTTTACGCTGGCGCGTGCCCACGGTTTGATCCGCATCCCGGCGGATGCGAACGGGTTGAGCGCGGGCGAACTGGTTACGGTGTATTTGTCATAGGCTGATCATGTCAATCGAAAGCGACCATCCTCTGATCCTCCTCCCCGAACGCCTGGCGGTCTGCCGCCTTGCGCCCGAAGCGCCGTACCCCGAATGGGCGCGCTACAGCCAGATGCTCGGGTTGATCCAGACCCGAGATGAATTGACCGTGATATGCGCCGAGCGCTTTGTCCCGCCGGAGATCAAGGCTGAGCGCGGCTGGCGCGCCATCATGGTCG
>JADYYC010000469.1 GCA_020853835.1 Anaerolineales bacterium | reverse complement strand
TTGACGCCGAGCGCGGGCGCCTGCGGCAGCCAGTCGCGGATCACGCCCAGCGGCGGCTCGTAAGACCGCACCGAGCGGATGCGGCGGCCCTGGGAGCGGCGTCCGGGGTCGAAGAAAAGCCCCAACCCTGGCGCCAGCCGCAGCGGGAGCGGACGGGTCAGGTCTGCCTGCAAAAAATCGACCTGTTTACCCGGCAGCAAGGCAGCCAGGTTCAGGCGCGCCATCGCCAGGCGCAGAGGGTCGAGGTCAAGCCCCAGGGTGGGGGCGCGCTCTGCCAGCGCCAGCGTATCTCCGCCGATCGAGCAGCCCAGGTCAAGCAGCGCATCAAAGCCGGCGTAGCGCGCGGCGCGATATGCGGAGACCTGCGCCGCGGTCGCCTGCTCCAGGGCGCTGCGCGTGAAATACATCTGCCCGGCATGAGGGAATTTGGCCGCGGCTTCGAGGCGCAGGATGGCCGTCTCCAGGGCGGCGCGGGCCAGCTCGGCGGGGAAACGGCGCGAGAGCGCTTTGTGATGTTTGAGGAAATCCTCTTCACGCGGCTGTAAGGCCTCGGCATCCGCGAGGGCCTGCCGTCCCAGGGGCGTGAGCAGCGCGGTCAGGGCGGGAAGGTCCATTCTTCGACTCTGTTGCAGGGCAGGGCTGGGACGCGGCCGCGCAAATGCCAGCCTCAGGCGCGGGCTTCGACCGGCTGGCGCTCGAAGACGTATTCCAGCGGATCGATAAATTCGGCCACTTTGAAGCGCAGGCTGGATGCCTTACCGTCCAGCCCGATGGCAAAGTGCACAAAGCTTTCCTCATAGCTGGGGGAGGACCAGGCGCAGAGGAAAGTATCGGCGTGCCAGTGTTCGAGCGGGCCTTTCAGGCCCGGGTGACCCCCTGGCTGAAGCAGGAGCTGGTCATTTTCTAGGACCACGCTCAGCCCGCCATAGATGGGGTTGGTGTATGCTCCCAGATAGCCCTCCAGGGGAAGGCTCGGCCCGCGGCCCGCCTGACGGCCCGCCTCCAATTTGCGGCGGGCTTCAGCGGCGGCGGCGGTCTTCCTGTCGTCCAGGGCGAGAAACTCAGCCTGCCAATCAGTGTAGGGCAGATCCAGGGCGGCATCCAGGAGGTGATAAAACAAGGCGTTGTGCAGGCTGGAGGGCAGCCGGTTGGTAAGGATGACAAAGCCGAGCTGCTCTTCGGGCAGGAAAGCCGCCAGGGACAACATGCCGTCCACCCCGCCGGTGTGGCTGGCGACCAACCGCCCGGCGTAGTCGCTCAGCCCCCAGCCCAGGCCATAGGCTGAGAAATGACGCCGGCGCACCAGCCGGCGCATTTCGGGCTCGAGCGGGATGAGGGTGTGCGGCAGGCGCGTCTCATCCAGGACGGTCGGATCGACGAGCTGGGTTTTGCCCAGGCGGCCGTCCGCAAGCTGGAATCGCAGCCAGAGCGCCATATCGTAAGCCGACGAGTTGATCGCGCCGGAGGCGGCATGGGCGTCCAGCTTCGCATAGGGGACCTGGAGCAGTTCGCCGCGCGCAAAGGCATGCGGCTGGGCAACGTTTGTCATCCCAGAAAGCTCGTCCACGCCGGTGGCGGTGCGCTGCATGCCGAGCGGCTCGATCAGGCGGGTCCGGACGAAGTCCTCCCAGCTCAGGCCGGAGAGGTGCGAGATGATCTGACCGGCCGCCAGGTACATCAGGTTGGAGTAACCGAAGGCGCTGCGCAGGTGGAAGGCGGGCGGGATAAAGCGCACCCGGCGGAGGACTTCGCGGCGCGGATAGCTCGAACCGTAACCCATGAAATCCCCGGCAAAAGTCGCCAGCCCGCAGCGATGGCAGAGCAGGTCGCGCACGCTGATCTCGCGCGTCGCCACCGGATCGAAGAGCTGGAAATCGGGCAGATACTGGATCACCAAGTCGTCCCAGGCCAGCTTGCCTTCCTGGACCAGCATTCCAACCGCGGTGGCGGTAAAGGCTTTTGTGCAAGAACCGACGGCGAAGACGGTGTGTTCATCGACCTCGCCGGGCTTGTCGCGCTCGCGCAGGCCAAAGCCGCGCGCGTAAGCGATCTCGCCGCCTTTAACGATCGCGAGGCTCAAACCTGGCACGCCCCAGGCGGTCTGCATAGACTCTACAGTTTCTTCCAGGCCTTTCCAAAACTTTGTCATCTAAACCGTCAGCACAACGATCCCGGCAACGGTCAAAAACATGCCGGCAACCGTTTTCCAGGTGAGCGGCTCGCCGCCCAGCATGATGCCCATTAGAGCGCCAAACAACGGCGAGGTAAACGCGATCGGCATGACCCGGCTCAGCGGAGCGCCCTTCAGGGCGGTGTAAAAGCACAGCATGCCCAGCGCGCCCGCAACCACGCCGCCGCCGATCACCATCATGAGCAAGGCCTTGCTGCCAGCCTGGGGCAGGGTCTTCCACTGCGGGTAACTGGCGATCCCCAGGATCACCAGCGCGACCGCGGTGCGGATGGTGATCCCCATCTGGGGCGAGAGGCTGCCGAGGTGCAGGCCCTTCTTTTCGAAATAGCCGCCGATGCCCCAGGCCATCGCCGTCAGGAGAGCGTAATATTCTGGCTTCATATCGCTCCTATGAAAGGGTTCTACGAACGCTCGCCATCCGCGGCGAGCATCATGCGGGCAGCCCGGCGGGCGATCTCGACCGCGTAGTTGGTGCCGCGGTCCCAGGGGTAGACCTGGCTCATACTGGCGAAAAACAAGCCCGAGATGGGGGTCTGGATGGGAGGGATGTTTCGTGAATGGTTCACCAGCGGCACCGGCTGGGCATAGGTGGTGCGGAAAAGCCACGTTTTGCGCACCCAATC
>JADYYC010000468.1 GCA_020853835.1 Anaerolineales bacterium | reverse complement strand
TCTGCCACGATCTCACCCTGATGCGCCTGAATAATTTGCCGGCATATAAAGAGCCCCAGCCCGGTGCCCCGAATGGATTTGTTTTGATCGGTGACACGGTAGAAGCGTTGAAAAACCTTTTCCAGTTGTTCTTTGGGAATCCCGGGGCCATAATCTCGAACAGAAATACACGCCTGCTTGCCCACCCGTTCCAGATGGACTGTGAGCGGCGAATCCGGCGCGTATTTCATAGCATTGTTGATGATGTTCTCGAACACCTGAGCCAGGCGTGTGGGATCGGCTGAAATCTGCAATCCAGGGGCGTCGATGATCAGGTCGATTCTTAGATTTGGGTTGCGCGTCCGGGCGCGGAGCGCAATTTCTTTGAGCAGGATATCCAGCCGCAGCGGTTGTAGTGACATGGAAAGCGTGCCCGATTGCAGCCGGGAGGAATCCATCAGGTTATCGATGAGTTCGCGTAAACGGTCAGCTTCCTCGTCGATAATCGTCAGGAATTCCCGGTGGGTCGCCGGATCCCATTGGGTATCTTCACGCAAGAGCGTGGTCGCATATCCCTTGATAAAACCGAGCGGGGTCAGCAGCTCGTGCGTGATTGTGGCGATGAAGTCATCTTGAAGGCTGTCCAGTTTTCGGCGCGCTTCCAGCGAGGCGATGCGCGAGACAAGTTGTTTGTGTTGGAGCAATTGAGCGACGTGCAGCGCCACGAATTCGGCCAGCAACACCTGGTCGGGGCGATATTCGGGCCCCCCGAAACGGATGAAGACCAGAGCGCCGTGCATCGCCTCGCCGCTGTTGCAGGGCAGCCCCAGTGTGTAGCGGATGTTGGTGCGGTCGTTGCGCGTGTCTTCCCGCTGGTCGACTTTCTTGAAAGCCTTCCCCGAACGGTAGGCGCTCAGCGCGGTCGCCTCCCCCCAGGCCAGGTCTGCCTCCCGGATACGGCCGCGCCCGATGGCGCGCGCATAGGTGGTCTCCAGCGTGCCATCCGAGTTTGGCACGTATAAGACGATGTTATCGAAAATAAAGACCGGGCGGAGATAACGGATGATTTCGTCGAGGGTCTCCTCGATCTCAATCCCGCCTGCGACAGACCGACTGATGGCATAAATGGCCTCCAGCTCTTTGGGTTGCAACGACCCCGTCTGTTTGATAATGTCTGTCATGTTTCAGTCGCTTTAGAAATCACCAATTTTCCGTTGGTTCTTACGGGCAGGCTGAACTCGAAATATGAGCCGTTCCCCACCGTTGATTTTACTTGAATTCGCGATCCGTGCGCCTCGATTATTCGTTTAACCATCGCCAGGCCCAGGCCGGTGCCCTGATAGCTGCGGGTGGCAGAGCCGTCCAGTTGGTGAAACGGCTCGAAGATCTCGGGAATGCGCTCTTCGGGGATGCCAATACCCGTATCGCTGACGGCAAAATTGATCAGGTCTTTCTGGATCAGGACGGCGTGGATGGTCACCTGACCGCCCTTTGGCGTGAATTTCAAGGCGTTATCCAACAACTGCATCAGCACCCAGCCGATTTTATCTTCATCCACATAAACGGGCGGGAGCGCGCCCGGCAGGCTCATCTCGAGACTGACTTCTTGCTGGCTGGCTTTATGGCGCGAGCGTTCCACGGCTGCCTCGATCAGGCGGGCGGTGTCCGCCTCGCGCAGGTTTAACCCCAGGTCGCCGCGCCCGGAAAGCGAGAACTGGATCAGATCTTCAATCAGGCGCTCCAGCCGGTTTTCGGCTTTCTTTAGCACGGCTAACGCTTTTTGCTGCTCCGCGGTCAGCGGGCCAAGCTCGCCTTCGGCCAGGATGTCCAGATAACCCTTGATGTGGGTGAGCGGGGTGCGCAACTCGTGCGAGATGTTGGCGATGAAATTGGATTTGAGCTGGTTGAGTTCGGAGAGCCGTTCGAGCGCGTGGCGGAGTTCACGCGTCTGCTCCTCCACCCTGTGTTGTAAGGATTTGTTGGCTTCGTTGACGGCGTTTTGCAGTTGAAAAATCTGCGCGGTGATGACTTCGTCAAGCGTCTCGCGCGTGATCATTTTCAACTCGAGCAATGCCTGCCCGAGCAGCAAAGGCTGGCCCTCGCGGGCGCGTTGCTGTTGAAATGTCAGTGCGTGTTGCAATTGGTCAGCGTTCAACAGCCCGCGCTCGAGCAGGTAATCGCCGATGCGCGGCACCAGTAATTCCGGTGAAATGGGTATACCTTCCGGAATGCGTGTCGGCAGCATGGCCTGTTGTTCGGCCAGTAATGCCGCGACCGCCAGGTCTACCCCGCAGTGCTTGCAATAGCGATGGCCTGGTATCACCGGCTCGCCACAGCCCGGACAATTTACGTTGGCATCCATGAGTCCTTCCAACTGTTAAGAATCATATCATATCTGGTGCGGGTTAAACAAGTTCTCCTTAAAGAGTGTCGTTGTTGCACATCTGTTGGGTCAGGTTGTAAAGTGTTTGTAAGGTAGAAAAAAGAGGATTTGAAAGATAATAGGCAAAGCAGCATCGAGACAACATCAGGAGATTGGAACCCTAACAATATGATAGAAACGGAAATCAATCAAGCTGTTCCGGCACTGAAACACAATGACCTGATGGGATCACAAAATATGACAAAAGTAAAAGTCCTGGTCGTGGACGACGACAGCGACACAACCGAATTGCTCAAACTGATGTTGGAGCCAAAGGCATTCGAGGTTGTGACGGCAAATACTGGCGAGGAGGGGATCGAATTGCTTCGCATCACATCACCAGATGTGGTGGTGATCGATTTGTGGTTGCCAGGTATGGACGGCCTGTCGGTTCTGCGCGCGATACGAGAATTCAGCCATATCCCTGTCTTGATCCTTTCCGCGGTGAACCAGCCGAACATCGCCGAAAACGCGCTCAATGGAGGTGCAGACGACTTCTTGAACAAACCAATGAACAACAGCGTTTTGGTGGCCTCGATCAACCGCCTGGCGCGCCGGGCTCGCATGGCCCGCCAGGGGAAAGGAAACGGAAGCGATCCGGCGAATTGACGCTCTTTCTTGTTGAAGCAACCTGGATTAGAATAGGGCAAATCCTACCGGAGGAATCTCATGCAAACCTGTTCTAAGTGCCAGGCGCTCGCTCCAGATTCGGCAAACCTCTGTCCCAATTGCGGCGCAGATTTGAGTGTCTGGTCTGATACCGCGGTTGCCCTCAAGCAGCTGCAAGAAAACCCGCGCGTGATCTACGTTCGCATATCGGTTGCGTATGATTGCTGCCCCGCTTGTCGGCAGATGGAGGGGGCGTATGCAAAGGACAGCGCGCCGGCGCTTCCAGTCGAAGGCTGTTCGCACGTCAATGGCTGCCGCTGTTTTTATCAGCCTGTATTGGAAGAAATTTACCCCTGATCTAGTTGAAGGCGGATAAAATCAAGCGCCTCTTCCCGGCTCTGAACCTCGCCGACTGCCTGGGCCTCTTTTAACGCGGCGAGCAGCCTCCCGATCAGCGGTCCGGGTACCAGTTGAAATTCGCGCATCAGCTCCTCACCGTCCAGCAAAGCTGGCGGTGAGATTTTTTGTTCCGCCTCCAGCCACCAGGCTTCCAGAAGCGTCCTCACCACCTCGAGCAGGCTTGCCCAGGCCTCCTGGGGCAGGCCCGAGCCATACGCCGCCATCCGGTCTGCCAGCGCAAGCAGGCAGACATCCACCCCCGCGGCGCCGCAATCGGTGAAAAAGCGGTAAATCGCCCGCCGCGAAGGAAGCTGCCCCGCCTGTTCCAGCAGCAGCGGGCGCATGTGGTGGCGCACAATTTTGACCGATCGTCCGATCTCCAGGCTGCTCAGCCGCAACGCGTGGCCGCGCCTTCGGATGATCTCGCTGCCGGTCAGCTCGTGCCGGTAAAAGTGGATTCTGCCGTTGCTGCCGGTCGAGCTGGTTTCGGCTTTCCCGCTGTCGTGATAGAGGGCGGCAAAGAACAGCAGCGCGCGCAGCGTCCGGTCTGGGTTCAGGCGCTGCGCAAGATGCTCCGCCAGGTGCTGGCGAAAGCGGCCCAGGCGCAGGGCGACCATGCCCTCTGCCAGGCCGCCGGATTCGTTCGGGTCGCGACCGACCGCCAGCATATCCAGCAAGTCCTCCAGCCTGGAGAGCACGCTCAGGCTGTGTTCCCAGACGTCCTGCGTGTGCGGGGGAGACTGCTGGACGCCCTTCAACGCCTGGGTTTCGGGCAGAATCACAGCCAGGCCTCCGAGCATGTCCAGCAAGCGCAGCGCGCTGGCGGGCGATTTCCCATCCAGAATGCGAAAAAGCTCATCGCGCACCCGTTCGGCAGACACGCGGGACAGGCCGCTTGCGGCAGCCTTGAGCAGCCGGGTAGCGTCCGTATCGATCTTGAGTTCCAGGTCTAACGACAGCCGCACGGCGCGAATCAGGCGCACCGGGTCGTTCTGAATGGATTGGGGGGAGCAGGGTCTCAGCCGCCTTGCCAGTAAGTCGTTTCTTCCACCTAAGGGGTCGACGAGCCGCCCTGGCTGGCTCAGGTCGATTGCGATGGCGTTGATGGTGAAATCCCGGTCTCTCAGGTCATCCTCCAGGGCCGGCCCGCGCATCGCCGCCAGGTCGATCACCAGCCGCTCGGCCCCGCCTTGTTCAACGATCACCCTGCCGGTATCGCGTTGCCGGTCGAGGGCATAGAAAGCGCCGCCGACCCCTCTGGCCAGGCGCTTGCCAAGTTGAATGCCGCCAGCCGGGACGACCAGATCCAGGTCGTGGACGGGGCGGCCGAGCAAGAGGTCTCGCACCGCCCCGCCGACCAGGTAAACGGGCACATCGGGCGGCAGCGAAGACCTGGCAGCCTCCAGCAGCCCTTGAATGGAGGGGTCAAAACCGAATTGGGTCATGCCTGGTCGGGGTGGAATTTCTCCAGATTCACGGTGGCGATAAAGGGCAGGTTGCGGTAATACTCATCCAGGTCCAGCCCGTAACCAAAGACGAACTTGTTTGGGATCACAAAACCGCAGTAGTCGATCGGCACTTCCACCTCGCGCCGCTCGGGCTTGTTCAGCAGGGTGCAAACCTTCAAGTCTCGTGGGTGGCGGGTGCGAAGCAAGTCGAGCACAGAGGCGATGGTATAGCCGCTGTCCACAATATCTTCAATGAGCATGACGTTGCGCCCGTGGATCTCATCTTGCAGGTCGTAAGTGATGCGCACCTGCCCGGTTGACTGGCGGGCGGTGCCATAGGACGTGACCGCCATAAAATCCAGGGTGTTTGGCACGCTGATCTGGCGCATCAAATCGGTCAGAAACACCACGCCCCCGCGCAGAATGCAGATCAAGTGCAGGTCTCTGCCGTGATAGTCGGCGCTGATCTGTTGGGCAAGCTCGGTGATGCGCCGCTGGAGGGTTTCGGAATCGACCAGGATCTCGTCGAGAAATTCGTGATAGTCTTGCATGGCGGTTTATCTGGGTACCTCGTGATGCAGTCTGCAGCGAGCCTCATAAAGCTCGGAAGCCCCCACGATGACGATCGGGTCGGAATAACGCGCCGGCGCTCCGTCCACCAGGCGCTGGGTGCGGCTGGCGGGCTCTCCGCAGACCATGCAGATGGCGTGCAGTTTATCGACCACTTCAGCTTTGGCCAAAAGCGCCGGCATGGGTCCAAACGGTTCGCCGCGGAAATCCGTATCCAGCCCGGCAACGATGACCCGCAATCCACGATCGGCCAGTTCCTGGCACAGATCGACGATCTCGTCGTCGAAGAATTGGGCTTCGTCGATGGCCACCACGGTGGTGGTCTCGTCCAGCGCGTCGCGCAGCTCTCGGGCGGTGCGGATCGGCCTGGCGCTGAATTCGCTCCCCGCGTGAGAGGTGACTTTTTCGACCCCATAGCGGTTATCGACCAAAGGTTTGAAAACCTGCACTTTC
>JADYYC010000467.1 GCA_020853835.1 Anaerolineales bacterium | reverse complement strand
GTTCTTGTATACTGGGGGAGATGAACCAGACGGGCCGGCGCGGTCTGAGCCCGCCCATGAAAGGACATGTTTATGACCCCTGAACTGCTCTCTTCGATCGCGGCGGCGCTGATCTCGCTCGCGGCCTCGTACCTGCCCGGCTTTGCGGAATGGTTCGCCGGGCTGGAGGCGCGGCGCAAGCGCCTGCTCATGCTGGGGCTGCTCGCGGCGAGCGCGCTGACGGCCTACGGCCTGGCTTGCGCCGGGTACGGGACGCTCTTCGGGCTGGCGCTGACCTGCGACGAGGCCGGTCTGTGGACGCTGGCGCGGGCCTTCGTGGCCGCGCTGGCGGCGAACCAGAGCGCGTACCTGATCAGCCGCCCCGCCAGAAAGGAGGGACATGCCCGCGAAACCTCGCCCCACGCCGGTTAGCGCCGGACGCCCCAAAAACAGCTTCTACGCCCACAGCTTCTGCCGTTCAGAGGCGGACGAGCTGGAAATGCTGCCTGCGGACGGGGTCCAGGAGGAGATCGCGATGCTGCGCGTGGCTACCCGGCGCGGCTTCGAGGTCTTCACCAGGCTGCTGGACGACGCGGACGACCCGCCAGCCGCAAAGGAGCTGTACGAGGCGCTCGGCGCGCTGGGCCTGGCGGCGATGCGGGTGAGCACGCTGATGCGCACGCAGGCCAAGCTGCACGGCCCCGGAGACGACCTGACGCAGATCCTGGGCCAGACGCTCAAAGAGCTCTATTCAGAATGGAACATCAGCCCATGAACCCACCCACCTGCCCCGTCTTCGACGATGTCTCTCAAATCCAGGCCCGCTCCAAAGACCTGGTGCGCACCATGCGCAAGCTGCGCCGCGACCTGCGCGCCTGCGAAAGCTGTCCGTCCTGCGAGCGCTGCGCCATCCTCGCCGCCTATCAAGCCAACGTGCAATCCGCCCTCGACCAACTCACCGAGGAGTGGAACCTCGCCGCCACCCAGGAGGCCTAACCCATGCCCATCTCAGGTCAGAAAACCGTCACCACCGCCGGCGCCGCCGTCCCCCTCGGCGCCGATCCCATCTGCGCCCCGCTCATGGTCAAAGCCTTGCCGGGCAATACCGGCAGCGTCGCCATCGGCAACGACGGCAGCAACGACGTCACCACCGCCAACGGACTGCTGCTGGCGGCGGGCGAAAGCGTCGTCTTTAGCTACGTCTCGACCCTCGCCCAGCTCTACGTGGACGCCGCCGTGAACGGCGAAGGCGTGTGCTGGGTGATCCTCAGCATCTAGCGGCGCAACCGCCTGCCGGCGCCTCTCCTCCTTCCCCCTCCCTGGCCTGATGCGCTCGCCCGGCTGCCTTCGCCAGGGAGAGACCGGGAGGGGCGGGCAACCCACAACACTCAGACCCGAGCATGGCAGACCTCACCACCACCATCATGGATTGCATGCGTGACGTATGCGTCTTTTCAGAAACCGCCTCCGGCATCAAGCTCCGCGAATACCAGCAGCCGGTGGCCCGCGCCATCGTCGAGAGCGTGATCAAGAAGCGCGGCTATACCTTCGTGGTCATCTTCCCGCGCCAGTCGGGGAAGAACGAGCTCCAGGCGCAGATCGAAGCCTACCTGCTGACGCTGTTCTCGCGCACCCCCGCCGAAATCGTCAAAATCTCGCCCACCTGGAAACCCCAGACCCTCAACGCCATGCGCCGGCTGGAGCGCGTCCTCAAGCGCAACGTCATCGTCCGCTCGATGTGGTGCAAAGAGCAGTCGTACATCTACCGCGTCGGCGAGGCGCGCCTCTTTTTCCTCTCCGGCTCGCCCACCGCCAACGTCGTGGGCGCCACCGCCTCGACCCTGCTCGAATGTGACGAGGCGCAAGACGTGGATATCGAGAAGTGGGACAAGGAAATTGCGCCTATGGCAGCCAGCGCCAACGCCACGCGGGTCTTCTGGGGCACGGCCTGGACTTCAAACACGCTGCTCGCGCGCGAAAAACGGCTCGCCCTCCAGGCTCAGGAACAGGACGGGGTGAGGCGCGTCTTCCAGCTCACCGCCAATGACGTCAGCATGGAGGTACCGTCCTACGGCAAGTTTGTCGCCGCGGAGGTGGCGCGCCACGGACGCAGCAACCCCTACATACGGACGCAGTACTTCAGCGAGGAGATCGACGGCGCGAGCGGCATGTTCCCGGAGGAGCGGCTGGCGCTCATGCAGGGCGCCCACCCCCCGGCGGCCGCCCCCCGCCCCGGCGGCATCTATGCGTTTAGCATCGACGTCGGCGGCGAGGACTTCTCTAACGCGGGCGGCGAAGGGCGCGCCAGCGCGCAGCACGATTCCACCGCCATCACCGTGTTCGAGGTGGACCTCTCGGGCATCGACGACGAGCTGCAATTGGGGCCGCGCTTCAAGACCGTCTACCGCAAACAATGGGCCGGCCTGTCCCACGTGTCCGTCTTCCGCCAGGTGACGGCCCTGGCGCAGTTGTGGAACCCGCAGCGCATCATCGTCGACGCGACCGGGGTGGGCGAGGGGCTGGCTTCGCTCCTGCTCAAAACCTACGGGACGGTCGTCGTCCCGTTCAAGTTCACCCAGGCGTCGAAGTCGGACCTGGGCTGGAAGTTTATCGCCATGGTCGAATCGGGGCGCTTCCAGGAGTATCAGCCCCCGCCGCCCACTCAAAATGCGGAATCAGACCGCCAGCAGGGAGACCTGGCGGCAATGCAAAACCTGTTCTACGAGCAATGCCGGCGCGCCGCCTTCGAGGTGCTCCCCGGCCCCGGCAAGACCTGCCGCTGGGGCGTGCCGGACGCCGCCCGCAGCGAGCTCACGGGCGCGCCCCTGCACGACGACCTGCTGCTCTCCGCCGCCCTGGCCGCGGAGCTGCTGTCCGAAGCGTGGGGCAGGGCGGAGAGCGCGATCATCCCCTCCTACGACCCCATCCAGGAGATGAATTTCTGACCATGAACTGGCCCCTTGACCCCACTACCGGAAAGTGCGAACCGACCATCACCCAGCTCTTTGGCGAGAACCCGGGCGGCTACGCCCGCTTTGGCTACCCCGGCCACAACGGACTCGACCTGTGGACGGATCACGTCCCCGCCATCGTTTACGCCATCGAGGCCGGAACCGTAGAGAAGGTCGGCTGGGAAGGAGATGGCTATGGCAAGTACGTGACGCTCTACCATGAAGGCGGCTGGC
>JADYYC010000466.1 GCA_020853835.1 Anaerolineales bacterium | reverse complement strand
CCGCATGTGTTGATCTCTGGTCATAACTGCGGAGAAATTGATGCCACGGCCTGCCGTTTGTTGGGGATCGACGAGCCAGAACACGTCCGCCTTTCACGCAGCGCGGGGGTGTTTGCGCCAGGGTACACAGTTCAGGGTGAGGGGGCAGGGATACGCCTGAGGGCCTCGCCCCCTGCGGTCAGCGAGTTCAAGCGCATCGGGCGGCTGCGGTTGTGGTCCAACCCCCAGGCCTGCACGATGTGCCGTTATCTGTTCCGGGATGTTCAGCATAATTTTCTGAAACCACAATATTTTAAACTGACGGTCAAACTGCTGTTTCATGCCGTGCGTGGGGCTGAAATCATCATCGGCAAGAACCCCCAGTGGCGTAAAGAATATCCCACGGTGATCTGCATTGGCGCCTGCACCCGGCAGGCGGCAAAAGATGGCGGTTATATTCACATCCCCGGATGCCCGCCAGCCATTCGTGATCTTTATGAAAAACTGCCATGACAACTACTGCCCAACCCTGTCGCATGGTGCAGCTAGACCCGTCTGACCGGCGCTGGAAAGCGATCATCTCCAGCCCACAGGCCTGTGTTTTTCACCACCCGGCCTGGATCACGCTGTTGGCGGAGTGCTACCGGTTTCAGCCCTTTATCTATGCTTTGACCGGCGCTGACGACACAATTTGCGCCGGTCTGCCCCTGCTGCAAATGAGCAGCTTTCTGACAGGCAAGCGCTGGGTATGCTTGCCCTTCACGGATTACTGCCCTCCTCTCTACCTCGATCAATACTCCCTCGAAAGCCTTATTCTGGAACTGGTCGATCTGTCCCAAAGAGATAACAACCCCTATCTCGAAGTGCGTTGGGCTCTTCCGGCGGTGACGCCTATCCAAAGCCAGACCCAATATGTCCAACACACGATCGAGCTCGCTCAGGATTTCGAATCCGTCGTGAGATCATTTCACCGCACCCAGAGGCAAAACGTCAAGACCGCCGAGAAAAACGGGGTGCAAATATCACGAGGGGCAAACCTGGAGACAATGCGCGAGTTCTACCGCTTGCATTGCCTGACCCGCCGACGGCAAGGCGTCCCGGTCCAGCCCTGGCGCTTCTTTGAGCTGCTGTTGGAGAAGCTGTTTCAAAAAGACCTCGGCTTTATCCTTCTGGCGGAAAAAGCCGGTCAGTGCCTGGCTGCGGGGCTTTTCCTGCAATGGGGGGCGACGCTCACCTACAAGTATGCCGCCTCCAGCGACACCGGGCAGGACCTGCGCCCCAACCACTTGATCACCTCGACCGCCATCCAATGGGGCTGCGAAAACGGGTTCAGGTGGTTCGATTTTGGCAGAACGGAGCTGGGGAACGAAGGGCTCAGGACCTTCAAAACTCGCTGGGGAGCGGAGGAAAAGCCGCTTGTTTACTCCATCGTGTCCAACAGACCGGTTCAGCCATCCTCGCCCAAATTGGAGGCCCTAATGCACCGGATTATAAAAAACTCGCCCGTTTGGGTTTGTCGAGCATCTGGCGCGCTGCTTTACCGTCATTTCGGATGAACCACAACCTATGGTCTTGCAATCATCCCCGTAATTTCTGGCGCTGCCAGCCCGACCCAGGCGCGCAGGACTGGCAGGAGGCCATTCGCCGCGCGCTGCCGGCGCTCGAGCTGGATCCCTGTCCGGCTACGATCGAGGCTGCTCTCGAGCTCACGTTGGGGGAAGGCCAGTTTGGGGCGCGCCGCTGGCAACTGGACCCGCTCCGCCGCTTGTATTACGTCCTCAAACCCCTTATCCCGCGCAAGATTTCATATTATCTTCGCCGGAAACATCAAAAACGGGCGCGATCGAAGTTTCCGCTCGGCTGGCCGGTTGAGAAGCGCTATGTCCGTTTCCAATGGGAAGTGATGCGCCAGGTGTTGATTGCCACCAACCAAACCAGCCTTGATTTCATTCACTTCTGGCCCGACGGGGCTCGTTTATGCCTCGTGCTCACCCACGATATCGAGACCGGGGAAGGGCAAAAACAAGCCGGGCGCCTCGCCGACCTTGAGCAGGGGCTCGGTTTTCGTTCCTCCTTCAACTTCGTGCCAGAAAGCTATCCGCTGGATCGCGGCTTGATCGGCGCGCTAATCGATCGCGGCTTTGAGGTCGGAATCCACGGCCTGAAGCACGACGGCATGTTGTTTTCTTCCAGGCGCAGGTTTATGAAAAGGGCACGAAAAATCAATATGTATCTTAAAGAGTTCAATGCGGCCGGCTTTCGCTCCCCCCTGACCCATCGCCACCCGGACTGGATGCAGGAACTGGAGATCGAATATGACCTGTCCTTCTTCGATACCGACCCTTATGAGCCGCAGCCGGGCGGCTGTATGAGCATCTGGCCTTTTACCATAGGCCGGTTTATCGAGCTCCCCTACACCCTGGTCCAAGACTGCACGCTGGTTAACATCCTGGGCGAATCCACCCCGCAACTATGGCTGGACAAGATCGATTTCCTTGCACGCCATTTCGGCATGGCTTTGGTCAATATCCATCCGGACCACCTGGACAGCCAAACTTACAAGAATATACTCAACCGGTTTCTAAATGAAATCAATTGCCGGGACGACTGCTGGAAGGCGCTGCCCAGGGAGGTTGCCCGCTGGTGGCGGGCGCGGTCAGAAGCTCACGCGGGGACGCATGACCTGCGTGTTTCGCGCGGGACCCTTGTGCTGCAACAGCAGGCGCTCGAGGTTATTTGACAATATCTTCTGGTACAGGATCTTCACATAAGCGACCGTTCAGCATGGCTAAATGATCAGGTTTCAAGGAGGCCCCGATGTTTAAGAAAAACGCTCTTACCGTCTTCTTTGTGTTGTCGGCTGCCATACTGGCCGGCTGCGCCAGCACGGCCTACGCCCAAAGCAGCCGCTATGCAGTCGGCAGCGAGGTGACCCGTACGGTGACTGTCACAGGGAGCGGGAAAGTCTTCCTGGTTCCGGACGTTGCCTACATAACCATCGGCGTGACCACCGAAGGCGAGACGACCACCAAAGCTGTGGCTGCCAAAGATGCGGTGGTGAAAAAAGTGACCGAGGCGCTGATGTCAAAGGGAATCGACAAAAAGGACATCCAGGCGACAGCGTTTAGCGTCTACCCCCAACAAGAATATGATGAAAACTATAATCCAACGAACAAGATCAAATACATTGTGCACAACTCGATCTTTATCACCTTGCGGGATATCCCCAAAGCTGGCGACGTCCTGGATGCGGCAATAAAAGCCGGGGCCGAGACGATCAGCGATATTCAATTCGATGTGGAAGATAAAACCACGGCCCTCTCAGAGGCGCGCCAGCAGGCGGTAAGCGACGCCTACACCAGAGCGCAAGAGCTGGCTGAAGCATCTGGTGTGAAGGTCGGCGAAGTGCAGACGATCAAGGAGACAACCAGCCTCGGATTGCAGCCCGTCCCCGACCAGAGCGCCGCCGGGGCCGCGGCCGAAAGCGCCCCCGCGCTGTCTCAACCGAGGCAGATAGTCCTCAACGTCGAGGTACAGATCGTTTATGAAATTCGATAGCGCCATCTGAGATAAAAACCGGATAAGGGCCGGGTGCCAATTCGACGCGCGCACACCCGATAGCGCTCATCGAAAAGAGGCCCAAAGCTGGGCGCTGGATTTTCCATGCGCCTGTCAATCTGGCGCACAGCAACCCAGGCCACCTATGAATAAGATCGTTTATAATTCTATAAGAGCGGTCTTATTCCTATGAATCTGAACAGTATCCGCACGCGCCTGAGCCTGCTCCTGGCCGCATTTGCCTTCCTCATCGTAGTTTCTTTTGGAGCCACAATCTGGTCGCTGGAAAGCCAGAGCCAGGACGCCCTGGTGATTAATTTAGCCGGGCGGCAGCGCATGTTGATCCAGCAAATACAGCGCGATGCCTCACAAATCTCGCACCCGGAACACGCCCTTTTCGCTTCCAGCCTGAAGGAAGCCGCCGCGACCTTTGAGCAAACTCTGGACGCCCTTCAACACGGCGGGCCGGCCCCCTACAGGCCAGGCCAATCCATCCAGGTCCGGGCGGCTTCCAACCCCCAAATCCGGGCTAATTTAGAGCAGCTCGGGGCAAGCTGGGCTGGCTTCTCGAATGCGATCGACGCCCTGCTGAACGCCTCGCCCGAGACCGATCAATTCGCCCAAAGCAGTCAAACCATCAACGACCTTTCTCCGGGCCTGCTGGAACAGGCGGACCAGGTCGTCCGCCTGTACGAAGCCGAGACAGAGGCCAAGATCTCCCGCTTGCGCCTGATCCAGGCCTCGTTCTTGATCGCCGCGATCCTGCTCCTGGGTGTGGGGGGCCTGGTCACCACCCGCTCGGTGACCGAGCCGCTGCGCAACTTGGAGAAGAGCGCCAGCCGGATCGGGGCCGGAGACCTCAGCGTGCCGGTAAGCGTGAGCGGTCTACGCGAGGTGACCCTGCTCAGCAGCACGATGGATAGGATGCGGCAGGAGTTGAAAAACTCGCGCGATGAACTGGTCGAGTGGACGGAGCATCTCGAACAGCGGGTTGCCCAGCGCACGAACGAGCTGGAAGCCCTCAACCAGGTGAGCAACGAGATCGCTTCGCGCCTCGAGCTTCCCCAGGTCTTGAATTCGGTCGTAAACAAGACCTGCCAGTTGCTTGAAGCCGAGGCGGTCTATCTGTGCCTGCTGGACGAGAGCGGGGCTCAAATGCGCTTGCAGGCCATCCTCGGGCCCGAGGGAACTTTCCAGGCGACCAGCACCTCCTCCCGCCTCCCGCCCGCCAGCGAGGTGCTCGACGCAGACACGGCGCTTAGCTGCGGCGTGGCGAATTGCCGCAGTTTCTGCCAGATCATCCACCCGCGCTATCGCGCCAGCCAGCTCGTCGCGCCACTCAGAACCGGCGATAACATTATCGGCGCCCTGTGCGTCGGCAGCCGCAAAACTGGCGCGTTTTCCGCCGAATCCGAAACCCTGCTGACCCGCCTGGCGGTCATCGCCGCCATAGCCATCGAGAACGCCCGGCTGTATGCCCAGGCGGAGCGGGCTGCGAGCCTGGAAGAGCGCCAGTGCATCGCCGCTGAAATCCACGACGGCCTCGCCCAGACGCTGAGCTACTTGCAGCTCCTCACCGGGCAGATCACCCAGGAGGTACAGACGGGCCAAAACATCGAGGCGCTGTGTAAGTTGGAGCGCATCCAGGATGCATTGGACCGCGCCATGGCGGATACCCGCCGCGCCCTGGGCAGCCTGCAAGAGCAGCGGGCGCCGCGCGAGGTCCTCCAAGATCAAATCAGCCTGTTGGTCGAAAGGGCCGCGCCGCTCTGCCCGGCTGCTATCGAATGGAGCAGCACCCAGACAGCGCCGGTCGTCTTATCCCACCAGGACAGCGAACAAATCTTGCGCATCGTTCAGGAGGCCTTGAACAACGCCTGCCAGCACAGCCAGGCGACCCACATCGCGGTCTGCCTAGAAACTCGAGATCAAGAGTACGCCCTGATCATTCGGGATAACGGGGTTGGTTTCGATCCCCAACACTGCGCGCAGACCGATGGTCACAACCACTTCGGGTTGAAAATCATGCAGGCCAGGGCTGCCAGGGCTGGTGGGAAGCTTATCCTGGAGTCGCGCAAGGGCAGCGGAACGCACGTGATACTGACATGGCCGAAGATCAAGTAAACCCCATCCGCATACTGCTGGTGGATGATCACACCCTGTTTCGAGAAGGGCTGTCCGGCATCCTTTCGGCGCAGCCGGACATCATCGTGGTCGGAGAAGCCAGCGACGGCCTGGAGGCCATCATTATGGCGCGGGATTTACGGCCCGATCTGATCCTGATGGATATCCAGATGCCGGGCTGTGACGGGCTTGAAGCCACCCAGTTGATCAAAAAGGAACTGCCCGAAACCGTCGTGGTGATGCTCACCATTCGCGATGAAGAAGAAAATCTCTTTGAGGCAATAAAAAGCGGGGCTCAGGGTTATCTGCTGAAGAGCATTCGCTCCAACGAGATGATCGCTTTGCTCCACGCAGCGATGCGCGGCGAGGCGGCGCTCTCACCGGCGCTGGCAGGGCGGATGTTGGAGGAGTTTCGCCGCCTCAGCAGCCACCCAGGCAGCCGCCAGCTCGAGCCAATGGACCCGCTCACCCAGCGCGAGCACGAAGTGCTCAGCCTGGCGGCCGCGGGGCTTAGCGATAAGGAAATCTCGCGCAAACTTTCGATCAGCATCTTCACCGTCAAGAGCCACATGCGCAACATCCTCTCAAAGCTGCAGGTGAACAGCCGGCGAGAGGCGGCCTGGCTGGCAAAAAACCAGGGGATGCTGTAGTCGTCTCAGCCGCCGCTTACGTGGCGGGCAGCAGGGGGAGTTACTTTGGGGTGGTCGATCGCAAGTAAAAGGGCATAAGCCGCCCCGTAAATTCCAGCCAGATAGCCCAGCTTTGCGGGCAAGATACGCACGCGCTCGACCGGCAGATATCCAGATACCCCCTGCAGCATGGCCTCGAGCGCCGGCTCGAACAGGTCGCCCGAGCGCATCACGCCGCCGCT
>JADYYC010000465.1 GCA_020853835.1 Anaerolineales bacterium | reverse complement strand
CAGGTGGATTCGGCGGCCCAGGTGGCGATGATCGAGAACGCCATCGCCCAGGGCGTCAACGCGATTTGCAACGTGCCCTATGGCGTGCCGGAGAACGAACCGGCTCAGAAGAAAGCCATGGACGCGGGCATCATCGTCGTCGGCCATGAAGCAGCCACTGCAAACAAAGGCACGCTGAATTACGACGTGGAAGCCTTTGACAACTGCTCCTACGGCGAAGAAATGATGCGAGAACTGGCCAGCCGCATGGGCGAGGAGGGCGAATACATCCAGTTCGTCGGCTCGCTGACCAACGCTTCGCATAACGAATGGCAGGACTGCGCCAAGGCTTATGCCGAGAAGAATTACCCTAACATGAAATGGATCGCTAAATACGAATCCAAAGAAGACGCGGAAGTTACCTACAACACGATGAAAGACGTGTTGAAGACCTACCCGAACGTCAAAGGCGTGCTTGGCTCTGCAGCTACGGACGTGGTCGGCGTTGGCCGTGCGATCGAAGAGGCCGGCCTGGCCAAAGACACGTTTGTCGTTGGCACCAGCATTCCCTCTTACGCAGGCGAGCTGCTCAAGACGGGCGCGGTGGACCTGGCGATGGCCTGGGACCCGGCAACGGCCGGCTATGCTTGCAATGTGATTGCCCTCAAAGTGCTCAAGGGCGAGCCCATCACGGATGGGATGGACCTGGGCGTGCCCGGCTACGAAAAGATCCAACTGGTCGAAGGCGTCAATGGCGTGCCTGTGATCTACGGGCAGGCCTGGCTCAAGATGGACGCATCCAACGCGGGTGATTACGACTTCTAAAGCTTGAATTCAGGAAGGGTGGCTGGCGGGCAGCCACCCTTCTGGCGTTGTATCCCAGGGCGAAGCAACCAGCGACCGCGCGCACAGGCGCACCCCCGCCGGTTGCTTCGTCCTACACTGATGCAAGGGTGATGACCTATGACTGACATACTTCCTGGCACAGACCCTGTCTCACAAGCGGCCCTCAAAGATGAGATCCTGCGCGCCGAACATATCAGCAAGCGCTTTGGCGGCGTGGTAGCGTTGAATGATGTGAGTCTGTCAATCTATAAAGGCGAAATTTGCTGCCTGGTGGGCGAAAACGGCTCGGGCAAATCGACGATGATCAAGATCATCTCCGGCGTTTATACCCCAGACGAGGGCGATATCACGGTCAACGGGCGGCAATACAAAAAGCTGACGCCAATCACCTCGATCCACGAGGGGATCCAGGTGATTTACCAGGATTTTTCGCTCTTCCCCAACCTGACCGTAGCTGAAAACATCGCCATCAACCAGCAGCTTGCCAGCGGCAAGCAACTGGTCAACTGGAAACAGGTCGAACAGATCGCGCGGGAGGGCCTGGCAAAGATCAACGTCTCGCTGCCATTGGACGCGGAAGTCAGCACGCTCTCCACCGCCGACCGCCAGCTCATCGCCATCATCAAAGCGCTCCTGGCCAATGCCCGCATCATCATCATGGATGAACCGACAACCGCCCTGACACAAAAAGAAGTGGCGGCGCTGTTCAAAGTCATCAACGGCCTGAAAAGCCAGGGCATGTCTATCTTGTTCGTGAGCCACAAACTCAACGAAGTCATCGAAATCGCAGACCGCACGGTGATTTTCCGCAATGGTAAGAAGACCATGGACCAGGACGCCAAAGGGTTGGACGCCAAAAAGATGGAATTTTACATGACCGGGCGCGAGATCGATGGACAGGCCATCACCTTTGGCGAGGTAAACCAGGCTGACGCTCCCCTGCTAAAAGTAGAACAGCTCAACCTGGCGCGCGGCTTTTTCGATGTTTCGTTCGAGCTGAAACCAAAAGAGGTCTTGGGAATTACCGGTCTGCTGGGTTCTGGACGGACCGAGCTGGCGCTGGCGTTGTTTGGCGAGCTCCCAGCCAATAGCGGGAAAATCTATCTCCAGGGCAAAGAGGTACAGATCAAGACCATCCAGGACGCCACGGCGCATGGCATCGCCTACGTGCCGGATGATCGCATCCGCCAGGGGTTATTTCTCGAACATTCAATCGAGAACAACATTGTCGTCAGCATCATCGGCCGCCTGGTGAACCGGCTTGGCCTGGTGAACAGCAAGCGGAAAGCTTCGGAGGCGCAGCGCTGGGTACGGCAGCTCGAACTCAAAACGCCCTCCCCCGAATTGCCGGTGAAGAGCCTGTCCGGAGGCAACCAGCAGCGCGTGGTGCTGGCGAAATGGCTGGCAAGCAACCCCAAAATCCTGATCCTGAACGGCCCCACCGTGGGCGTCGATGTCGGTTCCAAGGCAGAGATACACGAACTGATCCGCAGCCTGGCACAGCAGGGACTGGGCATCTTGCTCATCTCAGATGACATTCCCGAACTGTTCCAGACCTGCCACCGCATCCTGCTCATGCGGGCTGGCCGGATCGTGGAGGAATACAAGCGCCAGGACATCACCGAGCAGGCGCTGAACGCCGAGCTGGTGGCCGCGGCACCCGTCCGGGCAGATGCATCTGCCTCAACCCACGTCTCTGCCCAGCCATGAGGGAGCATAACATGCTAAAAAAGATCATCCGCTCCAATGAGTTTGTTATCTTCCTGATCCTGGTGTTCCTTTCGCTCGCGATTGGCCTGGTAAACCCGGCATTCTTTTCCATTTCCACCCTGTTCGACACGCTGCGCGCCTCGATCGTCTTCTTGATCATGGCATACGGGCTGCTGCCGATCATCATCGCGGGCGGGATCGACATCTCCTTTGTCGCCATCGCGGCGGTCACCTCTTACGCCACCCACATGTTCTTGATCGGCCGCGGTTATCAAGGCAGCATCCTGTTGTATTACACCATCGCCTGCGTTTTGGGCGTGCTGATGGGCCTTTTGAATGGCGTCCTGGTCACCCGTTTCAAACTTCAAGTATTCGATGTCTCGCTGGCAGCGTTCACCATGTGGTACGGTTTCAACCTGTTCTTCGTCGGAGCGACAGCCAACTACGAGATCCCGCAGAGCGCCGTGGGTTACTACAATCAGTTTATTATCAGAACCCGCGACCCGTTTGTCGGCGAAACCGGCCTGCATGTATCGATTTTATACGTCATCGTGATCGGGCTGGTCATCGCCTGGCTGTTGAAATACACCACCATCGGGCGGGGCGTGTTTGCCATCGGCGGCAACCGCGAGGTGGCGCTGCGCTCCGGTTTTAACATCACCCGCATCACGTTGATTACGTTCGCGGTCATGGGCCTGTTATCGGCTGTTGCCGGGGTGACCCAGGCATTCTTGAGTCGCAACTTCAACCCGGTGATCTTCATCACACAGCCGCTGGACGTGCTGGCGGCGATTATCCTGGGCGGAGCGGCGATCACCGGCGGCAGCGGCTCGATCCTCGGCACCACGCTGGGCGTGTTGGTGATCCAATTGATCAACCGGGCCCTGATCCTGACCGGCATTCCAGTAGAATGGCAGCGTTTCGTGGTGGGGTTGATCCTGATCCTGTTCACTTCAATCCCAGCCCTGCGCGCCATGCGGGCGCGCCGTGTGGGCCATACCACGGAGCTGGTCGAGGGAGAATAAGCCGATGAGCGCCGACACAAACACACCTTCTACGCCAAAGAACAGCGGACAGCCGGGGCGCCGCTTCCGTATCGAGGGGCAAACCATCCTGCTGCTCACCGTCTTGATCGTATTGGTCATCTTCTTCGGTTCGCTTCAAAACAAGTTCCTGACCTCGCGCAGCATCACATCGATGGGCTTTCAGCTACCCGAGATCGGCCTGCTGACCCTGGCGATGATGATCACGATCCTCACCGGCGGGATCAACCTGTCGGTCAACGCCACCTCCAACCTGGCTGCGGTGGTCGCAGGGCTGTTTTTGGTCAAGGTGATGCCGCCCGACCTGGCGCCGGGGGCCGTCAACCTTTATCTCGTCGCGGCGCTTGCGATCGCCTTGATCGTCGGCATCGTCAACGGCATCATCAACGGATTTATGATCGGCTACATCGGTGTGCCGCCGATCCTGGCGACCCTGGCAACCATGACATTCTTCACGGGCATCTCCACCGGCCTGACCGGCGGGGCCACCGTGACCGGCTTTCCCGAGGGGCTGTCGATCGTCGGCGGTAAAGATCTCTTCAAGATCCCCATTCCGTTTATCATTTTCGTCGCGCTCACAGCCGCCACTTACCTGCTGTTGAACCACACCACCTTTGGGTTCAAAACCCGCATGCTCGGCTCGAACCCGATCGCTTCCAATTTTTCAGGGATCAACAACAAGTCGATTACAATGAAGGTGTACATGTTCAGCGGCCTCTTATCATCGGTCACCGGTATCCTGATCATGAGCCGCACCATGTCCGCCGCATACGAGTACGGCACCACCACCTACGTGCTGCTGACCATCTTGATCGCGGTGCTGGCGGGCGTCATACCGGGCTTTGGCAGCGTGATCGATATCTTCTTCGCGGTGCTGATCTTACAGGTGCTGTCCACCGGTTCGACGATGTTACTGGCGGGCATCCGCGGCAGCTCATTCTTCAAGGATTTCGCCTGGGGGGTGCTGCTGATCATCATTTTCATCATCAACTACTTTATTCGCATTCGCAAACAACAGGAGTAAAGCCGGGCCTGCGCATCGCCGCGCCCGATAACCACGCAAAGCTTGATACACACTTAGCGACAAGGAGAAACACGGATAATGGATAAGCGTTGGGAACAACTAGGGGATTTGCTGGTCAACTACTCACTGGCGGTAAAGCCTGGCGAGAAAGTGATGATCGCTTTTGTTGAGCTGGAGACCTATCCCCTGATGCATGCCATCTACAAGGCCTGCCTGAAGGCTGGAGCATACCCGCAGGTACAGTTCCTCTCCGAAGAGCTCAACCGGTTGACGCTGAAATTTGGCGGTGACGAGCAAATCGGCTGGGTGCCGGAGATCGAGGCCTATGGCATGGAATGGGCAGATGTCTATTTTGGTTTGCGCGGAGCGCACAATCTGGACGTCTTCTGGGATGTCCCCTCGGAAAAGCTTTCGCTGCTGCGACGGGCAATGGGCAAGGTTTCTACCCTGCGCTGGCAGAAGACGCGCTGGTGCCTGCTGCGCGTGCCCAACGCGGCGCTGGCAGCCCAGGCGGGGGTGGACGAAGAGACCATCACCGATATGTACTTCAACGCCTGCCTGCTGGATTGGCCGGCCGTCAGCCAGGAGTGGAGGCGCTGGGCGGCGATCCTCGACCAGGGCGAGCAGGTGCGCGTGTTAGGCAAAGAGACCGACCTGAGCTTCTCGCTCGCGGGGCGCACCTGGGAAGTCGCCGACGGACACATCAACATGCCGGATGGCGAGATCGCCACCTCACCCGTGGAAAGCACCTTAGACGGCACGATTTACTTTGACTTCCCTGGCGTGCTGGGCGGCAGGCTGGTTCATGACATCCGCCTGACCTGGGAGAAGGGCAAACTGGTCGAGGCGACCTCATCTACCAACCAGGATTTCCTGCGCTCGGTGGTGAACACCGACCCTGGCGCGAGCCTGATCGGCGAGTTCGCCATCGGCACCAACCCCGAGATAAAACATTTCTGCAAGGACATCCTGATCGACGAGAAAATCGACGGCACCATCCACACCGCTCTCGGGCGGGCTTATCCCCAGGTGGGCGGCACCAACCAGTCCGCCATCCATTGGGATATCGTCAAAGATATGCGTCAGGAAGGCGAGATCTACATGGATGGCAAGCTGATCTACCAGAAGGGCAAAGTCTTGCTGTAAGAAGATCGATCCCGGAAGGAAGTGAAGATGTCTGACAGTTATCTGATTGGCGTTGACATCGGCACCTATTCGTCGAAAGGGGTGCTGGTGAAAGCAGACGGCACGCTGGTGGCCAGCCACACCCTGCCGCATGGGATGGACATGCCAAAGCCGGGCTTCTTCGAGCACGACGCTGATGGCGTGTGGTGGCACGACTTCGTTGAGATCGTGCGCAACCTGTTGTCGGCCAGCGGAGTCGACCCAAAGCAGGTGCGCGGGGTCGGAACCAGCGCCATCGGTTCCTGCGTGCTGCCCATCGACGAAGCCGGACGCCCGCTGCGCCCAGGGATCCTGTACGGCATCGACACCCGGGCCACGGCTGAGATCGAATACCTGGAGCAAAAGCTGGGCAAAAGTGAGATTTTTGCCAAAAGCGGCATGCACCTCACTTCTCAAGCCTCGGGGCCCAAGGTTTTATGGATCCGCAACCACGAGCCCGAGGTCTATGAGAAGACACGCTGGTTCTTGACCAGCGAAGCCTACCTGGTGTATAAGCTGACCGGTGTGGCGTCGATCGATATTTACACCGCCGGCGGCTATGCCCCGTTGTTCGATGTTCACAGCCACGGCTGGCTCGAGGAGGCTGCCCGGCTGATCACCCCGGCCGACAGACTGCCCAAAGCCTACTGGAGCCACGAGGTGGTGGGCGAAGTGACCGCCGAAGCCGCGCGGGAAACCGGGCTGGCGCAGGGCACCCCGGTGGTTGCCGGCACCACCGACGCCGCCGCCGAAGCCATCAGCGCCGGCGTGGCCGATTTCGGCGACCTGATGCTGATGTTTGGCAGCAGTATCTTCTTCATCATGAAGACCTCGCGCCTGGTGCCAACGGAGCATTTCTGGAGCGCGGTCTTCCTGGAGGCGGGCGCTTATGCCTTTCTGGGTGGGATGTCCACCTCCGGCAGCCTGACTACCTGGTTCCGCGACCAGCTTGGCCGGTATGAAGTGGAGCAGGAAAAAGCGGGCGGCGAAAATGCCTTCGCCGCGCTGGCGCGCCAGGCGGCCGCATCCCCCCCGGCTTCCAACGGACTGATCTGCCTGCCCTACTTCGAAGGCGAGCGCACCCCCTTACACGACCCCAAAGCCCGGGGGATGTGGTTCGGCCTGAGCCTGAAGCACACCCAGGGCGACCTGTACCGCTCTATCCTCGAGGGGGTGGCCTTTGGCATCCGCCACAATTTCGAGGTGATGGAACAGGAAGGCGTGCGCCCCGAGCGCATCCTGGCGGTTGGCGGCGGGACAAAGAACCCGCTCTGGCTGCAAATCGTGTCCGACGTGTGCAATCTCGAACTGGGCGTGCCAGAGCAGCAGATCGGCGCCAGCTACGGCGATGCCTTTCTGGCAGGCGTGGGCGTGGGGATGTTCAAGAACCTGTCTGAAATCAGGCGCTGGGTCAAAATCAAAGATACCCTCAAGCCCGATCCCAAAAGAGGCGCTGCCTACGAGACCAACTACCAGATCTTCCGCCAGCTTTACACCAGCACCAAACCGCTGATGCACCGCTTGACGGATCACCTGGTTGAAACGAGCTCTAACTAATGTTAACGACATCATAGCGGGCAAAAGCCGCTAAATATCAAATGATGGACCGGAGGTAACATAAATGAAAGACTGGATCGAGGAAGTTTTCGGCACAAAAAAGCCTATCATTGCGATGTGCCACCTTTGGCCCTTGCCGGGCGACCCGTATTACGATAAGGACGCCGGCATGAAGGAGGTCATCGCCTGGGCCCGGAAGGACCTCAACGCCCTGCAAAACGGCGGCGTGGACGCGGTGATGTTCTCCAACGAATTCAGCATGCCTTATCTGACCCAGGTGCCAACGGTGACGGTGGCCTGCATGGCGCGCATCGTCGGCGAGCTGCTTTCCGAGGTCAGGATCCCCTTTGGCGTGAACGTGTTGTGGGACCCGAAGGCCTCGCTCGACCTGGCGGTGGCGACCGGCGCGGCGTTTGTGCGCGAGATCTTCTCCGGCGTGTACGCCAGCGATTTCGGCCTGTGGAACCCTAACTGTGGTGAGATCGTGCGCCACCAGCGCGCTATCAGCGCCGACCATGTTAAACTGCTGTTCAACATCGTGCCCGAGGCGGCTTCCTACCTGGGGAACCGCGACATCGCCGACATCGCCCGCAGCACGGTCTTCAACCACCGCCCGGACGCGCTGTGCGTCTCGGGGCTGGTGGCTGGCGCGCAGACCGATACCAGCACGATCCACAAAGTGAAAAACGCGGTCGCCAACACGCCGGTCTTTGCCAACACCGGCGTGCGTTTAGAAAACGTGGAGGAACAGCTCAGCGTTGGCGATGGCGCGGTGGTGGGCACCACTTTCAAGATCGACGGCAAGTTCAACAACCATATCGATCAGGAAAGGGTGCGCGTGTTTATGGATAAAGTCAAGGCATTCCGCCGCGGGTTGTAGGTTTTTTACGATTTCAGTAACTACATCAGGCGCTGGATATCTTCTTCCGGCGCCTGATGCCGTAACGGCCAATTAGAGAGGTAACTCATGCAAGTCACAACCGCCTCACATCGCAGGGTCTGGGTGTTGGCAATTATTGAACTGATCACGCTCCTTTATGTTATCGGCGTGCGACGGCTCCTCCCACCAGCAGCAGCCGCTCAATTCGAATTACTCGCCCTCATCGGGCTTGCTCTCACATTTGCGGTGGCTGTGCTGATCACCTTATGGGAATTATTGGCCTGGGCTTTTGCCAAAAACCGCGCCGACGTGCGCGAGAAATTTGGAGGGCGAATGATCTTCATAATTGCCATACTTATCTTGGTTATCCTCATCGTAGCCGGTTCACAGTGGACGGCCCACACACCCGCCATCAAGGGCATAGACGGAAAACCACTTCCCAACAGCATTGCGTCGCTGGAGAAGGTGGAATTGGGCGGTGTGGATCAGTGGCTTATCATTCGCGGGCACGACGTGAACAAACCCGTCTTGCTTTTCCTCTCCGGCGGACCCGGCGCCAGCGAGGCGGCGCGCGTCCTGCGCTTCAACGTCGAGCTTGAG
Source organism: Anaerolineales bacterium (assembly GCA_020853835.1). Lineage (GTDB taxonomy): Bacteria > Chloroflexota > Anaerolineae > Anaerolineales > UBA4823 > UTCFX2. The sequence goes on along the minus strand of JADYYC010000465.1, from coordinate 931 downwards.
AAACATTTCGTCCTTGTCATCTGGGAACAGCGCGGCTGTGGGAAATCTTATCCGTCCATCAACCCCAAATCTCATCTCACGGTAGACCAGTACACTTCCGACGTGATCGAGCTGACAGAAATTTTGCGCAAGCGTTTTAAGCAAGAAAAAATCTATCTGGTCGGCCATTCGTGGGGAACCATCATCGGCGTGCGCGCGGCGCAGCAGCGCCCCGACCTGTTCCACGCCTATATCGGGACAGCGCAGATGGTGGATGTGCGGGAGACCGACCGCATGATTTACGACCTTGTGATGGACTATTCCCGCAAATCGGGCGATACGAAATTCGTACAAACTCTCGAAAAGATGGGGCAGCCTCCCTATTTCGGCAAAAGCCCCATCCAGCCCTACGCCACCCTCTTTGGGCGCGAATACGCCATCTTCGAAGCGTCTAACATCAAGGACGAGGCGTTTCGCAAGGACGGGGATATTCTCCTGCTGATGCTCAAACAACCCGAGTACGGCTGGCTGGACCGCCTCTACTACCTGCTCGGCCTGATGAACACCTTCAACGTCGTCTATCCCCAACTACAGGACATGGATTTTCGCCTCGACGCAACCCACCTCGACCTGCCCGTTTACCTGGTGCTGGGGCGCCACGATATGAACAACCCCTATCAAATCCCCGAAGAATATTACAACCTGCTCGATGCCCCAAGCAAACAGTTGTACTTCTTCGAAGACTCCGGGCACGGCATGATCTGGGAGGAAGCAGGCCTGTTCCACAAGTTGATGGTTGAAACCGTGCTCCCCGAAACCTATTATTAAGGAGGCGATTACGCCCAAACCGGGCATAGACGCTGGGGGATATTATATAATTGGTCTATGCCTGCATCTATTCGGATCATCAAACTCCATATCCGCCAACTCCGGTTGTGCCTGGCGGGGCAGT
>JADYYC010000464.1 GCA_020853835.1 Anaerolineales bacterium | reverse complement strand
ATCGGCGGCAAATGGTTGATGAAAGACAACCATCTCCTGGTTGGCGATGAGCGCGAACTCCTGGCTGAAGCGCAGGAATACGCGGCGAAAATCGACGTTTTCCTGATCCAGCGCGAGAAGACCGTGCTTTCGAAACTGATAGCAATCGAAAACACGACCGAAGAAGAAAGTTTTGAGGTGCAGACAAAGGTTCGGATATTCGATCCGGAGCGTATTTACCAATCGATCAAGAATCCCGAGATCGAACTGCTTTACTTTCGACACTACCATCAGTTTGATACTTATTTTCTGTTTTCCGATCCCGAACAGGGCACGCTGCGCTACCGAGAAGACGAGCTCATCGATCCGAGCGGGAAGTCGGCCAAGGCGCGTTATCGACTGACCATGATCGGACCCGCACGTGAGTATCAGTTTCCCAGCGAAGTGCTGCTATCGCGCAGCCGTTATCTATCGCCAGCCAGCCACAGCCTCCGGTTTTATCGCGAGTATTTCAAACCCAACGATGAAATCGCCATTGTAAAAGATCGCCAGCGCTGGAGAATCCTGTTCCGAGACACTGCGTTCTATCTGAACCTCGACGAACTCGAACAACCTGCGATGGGATATTTTCTCGAGGTCAAGAGCCGCACCTGGAGCAAGCGCGATGCTGAGCTCAAGGCAGAAATGGCCGCCGATTTGCTCGAAATTTTAAGCGGATCTGGTCAAGAAAGGGTAACCAAGGACTACCTGGAGCTGGTTATCGAAAGACAAGCGACATGACCTTGGCGCCAGGCACGCCTGCCCAATGAAAACCATTTACCATTTCTTAATGTTATAATCAAAATAATTATCATGGAATCGCCATTGAAAACATGATTGTTGCGGAACAGGCCATCTCCAGACATAACATCACAACTGACAGGCAGATTCGAGGTCTGCCAATCCCAATTCGCCCCCATTCACCATCAATAACAAAAGGTGCGGCAAATGGAATACCGTTTCTTAGGTAAATCTGGACTCAAAGTATCGGCGCTTTCGCTTGGAGCCTGGGTCACGTATGGCGGGCAGGTCGATGAGGCCGTCGCCGAGGAATGTATGACAGCCGCATACGAGCAGGGGGTGAATTTCTTTGACAACGCGGAAGTCTATTCATCTGGCAATGCCGAGATCGTAATGGGTAATATCATCAAGAGGCTGGGGTGGTCGCGCTCCAGCCTGGTTATCTCGACCAAGATCTTCTGGGGCGGCGATGGCCCAAACGAAACCGGGCTTTCCCGCAAGCACCTGCACGAGGGGATCAATGCATCGCTGAAACGCCTGCAATTGGAATACGTGGACCTGATTTTCTGCCACCGTCCAGACCTGTACACCCCGGTCGAAGAAGTAGTCTGGACGATGAACCAGATCATCCAGCAAGGTAAAGCCTTCTACTGGGGAACGAGCGAATGGCCTGCAACATCCATCATGCAGGCATACGGCATCGCCCGCCGGGAACACCTGATACCGCCCTTGATGGAACAGCCCGAATACAATATGTTTTCCCGCCGGCGCGTCGAACGCGAATATGCCCCACTATATGAAGAATTTGGAATGGGGACGACGATCTGGAGCCCGCTTGCCAGTGGACTGCTCACGGGGAAGTACAACCAGGAAATCCCGCAGGATTCGCGCGCTAACTTGAAAGACTATTCCTGGATAAAAGAGCGCATCCTGAGCCAAAAAGGACAGGCAAAAATCGAGAAGGTTAAAAGGCTGACCCTCATCGCAGACGAGCTTGGATGCACAATGGCGCAACTCGCGCTGGGTTGGTGCTTAATAAACCCACATGTAAGCACGGTGATCACGGGAGCTTCAAGAAAATCTCAGGTTTTAGAAAATATGGAATCGCTGGCAGTCGCTGAAAAGATTTCGCCACCGGTCATGGATCAGATCGAAAATATCTTGCAGAACAAGCCAGAACCAGAAGAAGATAACCGGTGAGACTTTATCTGGATGATGTCAATAAAGAGTAGAATTATCACGGTTCTCAATAAAAACTTATTGATGCTTACTGGAGGGATATTTACTTTTGAATAACCCACAAAGCACACAGAGCTTCGAATCCGATTCTGAGCTGGACGTCTCTCAACATCTGCAGGCTGGTACCACCTTGGCGGAGCGGTACACGATCCAGGGTATTATCGGCATCGGGGGAATGAGCGCGGTTTACCAGGCGCGAGATATGCACTTCCCAAACGTGACAAAACTGGTCGCGGTCAAAGAAATGGTCAACCGGGCGTTGGATCCGGTTGTGCGAAGCACAATCGTGCGCAACTTCGAGCGTGAAGCAAATTTGCTTGCCTCTTTGGAACACCGCGCGATCCCCAGGATTTACGATTACTTCACCCTGAATGAACGCTCGTACCTCGTCATTGAATACATCAGCGGGCATGATTTAGAAGAGCTCGTCAATAATTCAAATGATTTTATCCAGGAAGAACGCATTGTGCGCTGGGCGATCGAGCTGTGCGATGTCTTAAGCTACTTGCACAACCACAAGCCGGAGGCGATCATCTTTCGGGATATGAAGCCGTCGAACGTGATGATCAACGCTCAAGATCATATGGTGTTGGTCGATTTCGGAATTGCAAAACCCTTCCAGGCTGGAAAGCGCGGCACCATGATCGGCACCGAGGGGTATTCGCCTCCAGAGCAATACCGCGGTGAAGCCAGCCCACAGGCCGATATTTACGCCCTGGGCGCCACGCTCCACCACGCGATCACGCGTCGAGACCCTCGCCTGGAGCCGCCGTTTTCCTTTCACGAGCGGCCGATTCTTCAGCACAACCCAAACGTATCCTCGGTGCTGGTCAAGGTTATAGAGAGAGCGCTTGAATATAACCCTGAAGATCGCTTCCAAACCGCAGAAGATATGAAGTCTGCCATGCTGGGGGTCGCAAACGAAACAGGGATGCTCTCGAACATCTCAGCGTCCATCTCTCAGGCAGTGCGCCCAAGCGAGTCAATCCAGCCGATCTGGTCATTCAAGTGTGAAGATGAAATTCGCGGCAGCCCCTTTTTTCATAACGGCGTTGTCTATACTGGCTGTTATGATAACAACCTGTACGCTTTGGACGCCAACGACGGTGATTTTTTATGGAAATACCCGGCTGAAGGCGGCATCGTCAGCAAACCCGCCTATTTCGACGAATCGATCTATTTTGGCTCGGAAGATCATCGTCTGCACGCGGTCTACATTCGAACAGGACGGGTGAACTGGACTTATTTCACCAAGGGACCAGTGCGGTCCTCTCCATTCATTGCCGAAGGGCACATCTTTATCGGTTCAGATGACCGGTTTCTGCACGCTGTGAACGCAACGACGGGACGTCCGGCCTGGCGTGTAGATGCTGGCTCGCCCGTCAGATCCACGCCTATAGTCGCTAACGACCTGGTCTACGTTGGTTCCGAGGCGGGAGATTTTTATTGCCTGGACTTCACCGGAGCTATCAAGTGGCGTTTCAAGGCGAAACGAGCGGTGACGTCATCTGCGGTCGTGAGCAAAGGGGTAGTGTACTTTGGCTCGGTCGATTCCACGATCTATGCCCTGGATGCAAAAACAGGCTGGGTCATCTGGCGCTTCAGGCTGGGCAAACCGACCATATCCACGCCTTTTCTGCAGGACAATTTGCTGTTCACCGGGTCAGTGGACGGGGCAATTTACTGTATCGACATCAACTCATCGAAAGAAGTCTGGCGCTATACAACCGAGCATCAAGTGACCGGGTCGCCGATCATTCTCAAGGACTCGCTTTACTGCGGCTCTGTCGATGGTTGCCTTTACTGCCTGGAATTTCGTTCCGGAAGGTTGCGTTGGAAGTTCCAAACGGAAGGATCCATTACCGGGACGCCGGTCGTATGGGAGGATGTCATTTCCATAGGCTCGACGGACCACCGAATCTATGCCTTTGAGGCATAATCAACAGGAAGGTCGCGATTGCTCAGAAAAATCGGAAAAATCCTGGGATTTCAAAAAGACGAACCTCAAAGCAGCCTGCATGATGGGGAAGCTGACACCATTCCAATACCAGATGAGAAAATCCGTGCAGTCGTTCAACCACCTGTAGCGGCTGAACAGTCCAGACTGCCACAGTTGATCGCCGGGTGCGCTCAATCGGTAGGAAGACTTCGCGATCACAACGAAGACGCCATCCTGGTATATTCCACGCTTTTCTCTAACCAGGACAGTTACGTGCCAGTTGGTTTGTTCATCGTTGCCGACGGAATGGGTGGGCACAAACATGGAGAGGTCGCAAGCGGTTTGGCGGTCAGAGTTGTGGCGCGAGAGGTGATCCAGAAAATCATGCTTGGTTTCATGGATATCCACCCGACCCCGCCAGAAGAAGGAATTCAAGAAATCCTCGAAACCAGCGTTATGACCGCCCACCGAACGATCACGAAAGAATCTCCGGGAAGCGGGACAACCCTGACGGCTGTGTTGATCCTGGATAAGCACATGTCGATCGCTCACGTGGGCGACTGCCGGGCTTATGCTGTCAATGGTCAGGGAAAGATCGAGATCCTCACCCGCGATCATTCTCTGGTGAAGCGCATGATGGAGTTGGGCCATCTGACCGAACAAGAAGCCTCCGTTCACCCACAACGAAATGTGCTCTACCGTGCGCTGGGTCAGGGAGAGCCATTCACTCCCGATATCAGCACCACCACCGTACCCGAGAGCGGGCACCTTCTGCTGTGTTCGGATGGCCTCTGGGGCCTGGTGCCTCAAGATGAAATGGTGCGCATCATCCAAGCCTCCCCCTCGCCAGACAGCGCCTGCCAGCGATTGGTAAGCGCCGCAAATACCGCTGGAGGACCGGATAACATTTCGGCCATCCTGATACAACTGCCAGATTTCTCTGATTGAGCGGACCATATGTCCTCAAAGCCCAGTTATTATGAGATCCTGGGATTACCAAAAGAAGCGACACAAGAGGAAATTCGGCGCGCCTATCGAGAGCTCTCCCTCCGCCAACATCCAGATATCAACCATTCTCCTGGGGCAAACACACAGTTTCTGAACCTCAAAGAAGCTTTTGAAACGCTTATTAACCCATCACGTCGCAAAGATTATGACCACAAACTTGTCCAGGAGAGCGACGCGCCTATCCTGGAGAATGTGCTGTACAGCCGCTCCAGGTTGCCGGACCTGAAGGAACCACAATTACTATACGTCTACCTGGATTATTCTGTCTCATCCAAATTCGCCTCGCAGGTAAACCCCACACTCAATTTTTGCCTTGTGATTGACCGCTCGACTTCCATGCAGGGCGAGCGCCTGGACACGGTTAAAGCCGCCGCGATCGAGTTCATCCGCCAATCCAAAGAAGACGACGTGTTGAGCCTCGTCACTTTCAGCGATCGGGCGGAGGTGGTCTTGCCAGCCAAACGCTACCCTGATCACCGGTCGCTCGAAGCGCAGATCCATTTCATCCAGGCCAGCGGAGGGACGGAAATCTACCAGGGGTTGGAAGCGGGTTTTCAACAGATCCAGTGGAACCAGAACCGGGCGCTCGTCAACCACATAATCCTTATCACTGATGGACACACATACGGTGATGATTTAGCCTGTCTCGACCTCGCCAACCGGGCTGCCTCGCAAGGGGTGCGCATCACCGCGCTTGGCATCGGTTCCGATTGGAATGACGATTTCCTCGACAATTTGACCCAGATCGCGGGGGGAAATACCTACTACATTTCGAAAACCAGCGATCTGCGCAAATTGATGCACGAAAAATTCAACAGTCTGAACCAGGTCTTTGCTGAGCGGGTTTTTCTAAAGCTAAAGACCGCGCCACGCGTGGCGCTTGGAGGAATATATCGTATACAACCCGAGGCCGCCCCGCTGACTGCCTCGGAACAAATTAACCTGGGCACTATTTTGCGTGACACCAACCTATCTATTTTGCTGGAGTTTATTGTCCAGCCCATCGATGAGGATTTGTACCGGCGAGAAATCGCAAATGGGACAGTCAACCTGATCCTTCCATCAGACCCAGGGACCACGCATCGCATTCCCGTGACGTTGAGCCGTATCGTCGGCAGCCTGGATAAAAAAGAAATGCCTCCCCAGGAGATCATTCAGGCGCTCACGCACATCACATTGTATCGAATGCAAGAGCGAGCTCGCCAGGAGGCTTCGGCAGGAAACGTCGACGAAGCCAGTTCCAGACTGCAACGGCTGGCAACGCAATTTCTTTCAATCGGAGAGAAGGATCTGGCTCAAACTGCGCTCATGGAGGCAGAGAGAATCCAACAAACAAGCATGTTAAGCCCAGAAGGAGAAAAGGCGATTAAATATGCCACTCGCTCACTCATGCTGCCTCGAAAAGCAAAGGAAGTGAGGTCATCTTGATCACATGTCCTCATTGTGGGAATAAAGAACTGGAAGGCGCTCTATTCTGCAAAGAATGCGGTTCGCAGTTGCTGATTGAAAGTGAAGAGAAAAAAACATCCCGGATTGATGTGAACTCTGAGGCAGGTTTGTATCCAACAAGCCGGCAGCCGCTCTACTCATCCGGGTTGGGTTATGCTCCTTCTTCCGATGCGCTTGTCACGCTTCACCTGTCGGGTCTTGACGTGTATATTCCAATCATGGAAGAAGGGGAGGTGATCATTGGCAGGTCCAGCGAAGGCCAGCCGATGATCCCGGATATCGACCTGGGAAAATACAAGGCTTTTCAGTCGGGTGTGTCGCGCATGCACGCCGCGATCCGCCTGTTTGGAAACCAGATTTTAATTAGCGATCTCGGATCTTCAAATGGGACGAGCGTGAACGAAACAAAACTGGAGCCTTATTCGCCCCACCCATTGAAGAACGGCGATGTGATCACTCTTGGTAGAATGCGTATTGAAGTGATTACAAAAGACATGAAGCCACGAACGAACTCTATGGAGGTTTGAATGACCTATACTCTGGTACTTCACATCATGAATTCCGATCCAATTGTCGGTGAAACCGAGGAACTTCCAGCAGCAAATTCAACCCTGGTTGTCGTTTCCAACGTCCGGCGCATGGACGGTAAAGATGTGCACTTCATTGCGGAGAACACCACCAAAGTCGTATGGCCGCTTGACCGGATCAACTTTATCGAGGTCATGGGTGAAGGGCTCGAAGAAGAGATCATCGGCTTTGTGCGGGAGTAGCAGGGATGTTGGACAATCAGTTTCGAGATCGAAAAATCCTCGTGGTCGACGACGAAGAGCGGATGGTCAGATTTATCCGTTTGAACCTCGAGCATGATGGCTTTCGAGTGATTGAAGCGTTCAACGGAACGCAGGCGATTAACAAAGTCCGCAGCGCCATGCCAGATCTGGTCTTGCTGGACGTGATGATGCCCGATATCGATGGATTTGAGGTGCTGCGCATCATCCGGGAGACAAGCGCCACACCCGTAATTATGCTGACGGCAAAGGGCGAAGAAGATGACCGGGTGCGTGGTCTGGAGCTGGGCGCGGATGACTACATCACCAAACCATTCAGCCCGCGCGAACTGGTGAGCCGGGTGCGGGCTGTGCTGCGCCGCACTGAGATGGCAACCGGCACAACCCACGGACTGATCGAAGTGGATGACCGTCTTAAGATCGACTTCGACCGGCGCGAAGTCTGGGTGGATGGAAACCTGGTAAACCTGCGTCCCACCGAATACCGACTGCTTTATCACCTCGTTCAAAATGCGGGCTGGGTCGTGACGCACGACCAGATCCTGGCCAAGGTCTGGGGCTACGAATATCAGGACGAACCCCACTACGTCCGGTTGTACATAAACTACCTGCGCAAGAAACTGGAAAAGGACCCCTCGAACCCGAAATATATCCTCACCGAGCGCGGCGTCGGATATCGATTTGTAGATTTCCGGCGCAAAGCGCTCGAAGACAAAACCGCCCCGGAATAATCCGATTTTCCGGGCTTGTCAGTCAAATCAGGATCGACTATACTCGCTGAGATGGACGGAACCCAATCTGCAAAACAGCGTATTCTGTTGGTGGACGATCATGAGATCGTCCGGTTAGGTCTTAAGGCGTTATTAGAGCGCCACCCCAACTTCGAGGTGGTCGCCGAAGCCAGCACCGCGCGTGAAGCCATCGAAAAGGTCGAAACGCTGAATCCGGATGTCGTGGTGATGGATATCCGCCTGCCTGGTGGGTCTGGCATTGAAGCCTGCGAGGAGATCGCGGAGCGCTTCCCCAACTCCAAGGTCATCATGTTGACCTCCTACGCCGAAGACGAGATGCTTTTCTCCGCTATTCGAGCCGGCGCCGCCGGATACGTGCTCAAACAAATTGGCGGGGAAGACCTGATGAGAGCCATCGAGGCCGTTGGGCGGGGTGAAGCGCTCCTCGACCCGGCGGTTACCCAACGCATCTTCCAGGAGGTTCGCAAAGCGGCAAAGGAAGAAGAAGCATCGGCATTTGCGGCGTTAACTCAGCAAGAAAAACACGTCCTGCTGCTGGTTTCGGAAGGGAAGACCAACCGCGAAATTGCAAAGGCTCTATTCCTGGGGGAAGGGACCGTCCGCAATTACGTCAGCAGCATTCTTTCAAAGCTGGGGGTCAGCAATCGGGCCGAAGCTGCCGCCTATGCGGTAGAACACAACCTGCGCGATTATCTATAAACTTTTTACCGTGATTGAGCCGGGAAGCGCCGCGCCTCCCGGCTTTTTTTATTCCGCCTTACCCCTGCAAATCGGGCATGGACAGAGCGCCCTTAAGTAATCCCAGTTATAAATGCCAAAATGATGCCCATCTTCCCATTCAATTGTGATGGCGTAACTGCCGACAGCCTCTACGTTTTTCAACCGGTTGGCGGGGGTATCTTCCAGGAGCGCCTCGAAGGCTTGGGGGTCGGGCTGCGCGCTCATATTTGCATGCCCGCCTCGACACTCCGCGCAAGGGCAGGCCGCCCTCAACACGGCGAAGGGATAGCGGCTCTCGTGCCCGTCGCTCCATCGAATAATCAGAGTAGCCGCAGTTCTATCGGCGGTGATATTTACAGGTTTCAAATTCATCATTACCCTCGAACATTATGGATTTTGAACAACTGCCAAAAAGCTCGCCACCGCCCATCCCTCGCGGGACGGGTCGTAAGGCCCTTTCAAATGCCACCAGACATAACCGTCTGTTTCAACTGGCCCATCATCCACTTCGAAAATCTCGGCCTCGCTGCCGACAAACAGAACCTTCCCGCTCAAGCCGGGTTGGTCACGCACCCGCAGGCCGTCCCCGCCGGTGCCCGTCACCTGCACATACGCGCCAACGGCAACCTCCCCCGCTGGCGTTGATTCTGGCGTGGCTTCCAGGGCATTTGGGGGCGGGTTCACAGCCTCTGCGGATGTCGCGGTCGGGAAAACCGCCGGCTGGATTTCCAGAATAGCCGTCGATAGCGCCTGATGGGAGCTGGTCAGCCTCACCGAGATGAGGACGACGAGGGTGACTGTGAGCAGGACACACGCGATACCCACGGAACCGGCGATCACCCACAGGCTAAGAATCTTGGGTCGTGGGTTCCGATCGGCAGGTTGATTCAATTGATATGACATTTCGGCACGCCTAGACGGGAAGCAAGAAGAACGCCAGAGCCAGAATCACATAAACTGCCAGCAGCTCTGCGCCTTCGAGCCAGTTCGACTCGCCATCTTGGGCCACAAATGCCGCGATAATCACACCGACAATCAAGGCCAACAGTTCGAATTCATTAAATATCAGTTGAAGAGGGTTGCCCAATAAGAGACTGATAAAAACCAGCAAAGGCGCGACAAACAATGCCACTTGCAGGCTGGAGGCGATCGCGATTTCAACGCTCAAATCCATTTCGTTCTTTAGGGCGGCTTTTACTGCAACCAGGTGCTCGGCCACATTTCCAATGATCGGGATCAGGATGACACCCAGGAAGAACTCGGAGACGCCCATGCTTGCCACAACCGGCTCCACCGTAGCCACAAGCAGTTCGCTCATGTATGCCACCCCAACCGTTGAGATCCCGAGGACGATCAGGGCAGTTCGCACCGTCCAGGCTTGCTGGCCAGAAGGCTCAGGTTCAGCGCTTTTCGGGCTGGCTTTCTTATCCGAGGCGCCAGCAATTCCTGCAGGCGATAATGGGCCATCATCTGCCTGAAATCCGAAAATCAAGCCAGCCGCATAAAGCAGGATCATGATCACCGCTACGCCCAGACTGAGCGTCTCGACTTTCACCGATGTCGTAGGGCCAATCGAACTGCTTAGAACCGAAGGGATCACCAACGCGATCACCGCAAGGATCAATAAGATAGAGTATCTACCCATATTCCGGTGGTTGAAAACCTGGATACCGTTTTTGAAGCCGCCTAAGAGAAACGCAGCCCCCATCACCAGCAGGATGTTTCCAAGGATTGAACCTGTGATCGAGGCTTTGACCAGATCCAACAAACCTTCGCGGAT
>JADYYC010000463.1 GCA_020853835.1 Anaerolineales bacterium | reverse complement strand
CGCTCGGTTGAGAATGCTGAAAGACAAGTGCCGTCCCCAGCCTAACCCCAATCTCTTAATTACAAAATTCGCCGCGCCTGTTAATCGCACCGCTATCGTCCAGCGCAACCGGCTTACGAGCCAGATCCGCCTTGGCATGCGTCTTAAGCTGACGCTGATTTGTGCTCCGGCTGGATATGGTAAGACTACCTTGCTGAGCGAGTGGCTGGCCATCATGAACCAAATGTCCTTGCCCGTGGCCTGGCTCTCCCTGGACGCCGATGACAATCTCTCACTGCGCTTCTGGACATATTTCGCCCAGGCGCTCAACCTGGCCGTCCCCGAGTTACAGTATGATCCTTCCTCGCTGATCGGTGATTCCCCCGATGCGCCAAACCGCGAGGCATTGATTCCACTGATCAACCGCCTGTCGGTAGTACCCGGCCACGTGTACCTGGTGCTCGATGACTATCACCTGATCGACAACGAGCGCATCCATACCGACCTGGCTTATTTCATCCACAACATGCCGTTCAATCTTCATCTGGTGATCGCCAGCCGCGCTATCCCCAGCCTGCCAATTTCTGAACTGCGGGCAAAGAACCAGCTTCTTGAAATTCGCTCAGAAGAGATGTTATTCCAGTTCAACGAGACCACCGTCTTCTTCCGCGATATCATGAAGTTGGAGCTCGATGATCATGAAGTTCTTCTACTGCTCAAGATGACCGAGGGTTGGGTGACTGGCCTGCAGCTTGCCGCGCTATCCCTTCTTTCCAACCCCAATCACAACGCTCTTCTGACAAATTTTCATAACAGCCACCGCCACACGCTGGAATATCTCACTGACATTGTGTTGGAACAACAAACACATGACATTCAGGATTTTCTGGTCAAGACTTCCATCCTAAAAGAGTTCTCAGCGGCATTGTGCGACCACCTGTTGAGTATCAACCACAGCCAGGAGATCCTCGATTACCTGGAGCGAGCCAATCTGTTCACCTTTTCGCTGGACGAATATGGGGGCTGGTATCGCTATCATGCGATGTTTGCCGAAATGCTTAACAACCGTTTGAACCAGTTGGGCGACGATATTATTCAAGATTTGCATCACCGCGCCTGCGCCTGGTTCCGCCAAAATGGACGGCCAGATTTGGCTATTTCACATGCCAATGCCGTTGCCGATTATGCACTTATGGCTGACATCATCGAGACTTGCGCCCACCCCACAGCCACCCAATTCCAAATGGCAGGTCTGGTTGAGTGGATCGGGCGTTTGCCGGAGGAGTTGGTCCAGACGCGGCCAAAATTGAGTATTTTCCAGACCCTGGCAAAAATCAATTTAGGTCGACTGAATGAAATCGAAGACCTGATCCACCAAACTGAGAAGGCGCTCCACTATGCCGAGGAGAGCGGCTCAGGCCGTGGGGAGCTGGAACAGCTCCAACAGCAAGTAGCGGCTCTTAGGACTGTCTTTGGGTACTACCAGCAGGATTATCAGGATGGAATTGCACCGGCAATACGCGCCCTGGCCGATAGTTCTTGGAAAGGCACTTACTTTTTTGGTTGGTTAGCTTATTACCTGGGCTGTGTTTATTTCTCCCAGGGCGATAATATTGCGTCTATGGATGTCCTGGATCAGGCCTGCCAAAATGCAATCCGCATCCAATATCATCAAGGCTACATTTTTTCGCTCTGCCAAATTGCACGCCAGTACAAACTCATGGGTCAGCTCAAACCTGCGCAAGAAGTGTATCAAAAAGCCTTGAGTTACGCCCGCGATGCGGGGCTGGGCATAGAATTGTTCATCCTGCCGCAAGCTGGCCTGGGGGATATTTATCGGGAACAGAACGATAATAATTCTGCACAAAAAATGATGGGGAATGTCGCGAGGTTCCTAGAGCAGGTCGATATTTATTCACTGGATTGGAATTATTCTGTCATCGTTTGCGCACAATTAGCGAAGTATTTCTTCGGAATTGGAGAATACCAGCAAGCCTTTGATTATTATCAAAAATCATACCAGGGGTCACAAAATATTCAATTATTCTCTCATCTTTCTTCAGACTTGATGGATGTACAGGTGCGCCTCTGGATCCATCAAGGAGATATGGATAGCGCGCAGTGTTGGGTAGAGCAAACGTCAAAAGGCGCGAGAAAAAATCTCTCCCTTCCCGAACAAATTGCCAAGGCGAGAATTCGTCTCGCCCTGGATAGACCCAAAATAGCGCTCGATCTTCTGGAGGAAATTGAGTTGCAGGCGCGGACTTCCAAAATGAACGGTTATTTAATTGAATGTTTGATTTTGGAAGCCATGGCGCTGAAAGCCTTACGCGAAAATCACAAGGCTGTAGAAAAGCTCCTCCAGGCAGTCCAGCTCGCTGCCCCGCAAGGATATGTAAGAATTTTTATCGATGAGGGCAAACCGATGCGAGATTTGCTCGAAGCAATCCGGGTGTTTGGCACAGCTAAATTCCATCTGGAACGTGATTTTCTCGGCAAAGAATACATCGAAAAGCTATTTCAGATAGCCGACGCCCCCCCTCTTGCGGTAAAACAGAAAACGCCAGAGATAGATAACCTGGAGACCATCGTGGTTACGCCGGAATTTGAATCATTGACTGACCGTGAGATCGAGCTGCTGTCTTTGCTGGTGGATGGGAGGACAAGCTCCGAAATCGCCCAGTCTTTGTTTATCTCGAAAAATACGGTCAAGGCTCATATTCGAAATATCTATCAAAAGTTAGGGGTAAACAACCGCAGGGGGGCTATCGAATGGGCTATCGAATATAGTTTAGTGAGAAAAGATACAGTTAATCCACCGGTTTAATCTTCATTAATGCTGTCTGTGCGATGACTGCCACAGCCGTATTTGCTACAATGCGAATCAGGAGTATTAACCTGTTCGTTTCTTTCTGGCTGGAGGACAGAAAATGGCACAAAAAAATGGAAAACCTTGGCAGTGGAAGGAAGGGGATCTGACGGTCACGCGTACAACCCGTTGGACCGGGCCCGGCTGTCACCTCGGCTGCGGCGTGCTGTATTATACGAAGGGCAACGAGCTGGTCAAAGTTGAAGGCGACCCCGACAATCCCTTCAACGATGGCCGGTTGTGCCCGCGCTGTCTTTATCTTCCCGAGGCAGTGCATCATCCGGACCGCCTGAAGCATCCGATGAAACGGGTCGGAAAGCGTGGCGAGAACAAATGGGAGGCAATCACCTGGGACGAAGCATATTCCATAATCGAAAAAAATGTGCGCCAGATACAAAAGGATTTTGGGCCCGAATCGATTGTAGGGTTATTAGGCACAGGCCGTAACATCTGGGAAAAAATGCCAAAGCTGATCTATTCGGGGTTTGGGAGTCCAAATATCTGCATGGGGTTCCTGTCCGGAAGCGCCTGCTATATCCCGAGGTCGGCGCTGATGGTGGCAATGAACGGCGATTTCGTCGTTCCCGACCTATCCCAGTTACATGAAGACCGCTACGATAATCCTGAATGGAAGAGACCCGAATGTATCATCATCTGGGGCAATGACCCTGTTGTGAGCAATTCGGATGGTTTCTATGGCCATTGGATTGTCGATTGCATGAAGATGGGAAGCGAACTCGTTGTTATTGACCCGCGCGTGACCTGGCTGGCGTCAAAGGCAAAATATCACCTGCAGCTCAGGCCTGGAACGGATGGCGCCCTGGCGCTTGGAATGCTGAAGGTTATCATCGATGAAGGTTTGTATGATCAAGAATTTATCGATAAATGGACTTTCGGCTTTGACAAACTAAAAGAAGCGGTTAAAGAATATACATTGGAAAGAGTATCAGAAATCACCTGGGTACCCGCTGAGTTGATCAAAGCCGCAGCGCTCTTCTATGCTAACAGCAAACCAGCCGCCATTCAGTGGGGCCTGGCGCTTGATATGGCAAAAGAAGGCGTTGCTTCCGCCCATGCTGTTGCCTGTTTGTGGACGATTACCGGCAACCTGGATGTTCCAGGCGGAAATGTGGTTGTAAAACCAGCGCTCGGGGTGCCGGTCATTGAGCCGGACTCGCACTGGGGGATCGATGATATCCCAGAAGAAACACGCCGCAAGCAAATGGGCGCGGATAAGTACCCGCTTGTGCAACTGGGCATCGGCGGTTCGGCTCAACCGGATCAGGTCCTTAAGGCAATGGAAACGGGCAAGCCTTATCCGATTAAAATGCTCTACCTGGCGACCACCAACCCCATTGCAAACACCGCCGCCGACGCCACCCGGGTGTACAAGGCTATGCTCAAGGTGCCATTCATTGTTGTCGCCGATCTCTTTATGACTCCGACCGCAATGGGCTGCGCCGACTTAGTGCTCCCGGTAGCCTCAAGCCCAGAGCGAGACAGCCTGCGCGCATGGTGGCGGCCCTATCGAGCGATGGTCAAAGTCATGCAATCCAGTGAAGACATCAAAACGGACGAGGAGATCGTCTTAGAATTAGGAAAACGGCTTAATCCGCAGGAATTCCCTTGGGATACCGTCAAAGATTTATTCAATTGGGCGCTGGGTAAGAGCGACGAAGGACTAACCTTTGAAAACCTTGTAGAAAGCGTCTACTGGTGGCCAAAGTTTGAGTACCGGAAGTATGAAAAATGCCTGCTACGCGAAGACGGAAACCCCGGTTTCAATACCATTAGCGGGCGAGCTGAGCTGTATCTGAATCTCTTCGAGAATTTTGGTATTCAGGCTACGCCGTTCTACGACGAGCCGCCGGAAAGCCCTCTCTCCAGGCCGGATCTGTTCAAGGAATATCCGTTGATCCTCACAACGGGAGCGCGATCGTGGGTGTTCTTCCACTCTGAAAACCGGCAACAGGCGAGCGCACGCCAGATCCACCCCGACCCAATTGTTCAAATGCATCCGGATACTGCAGCCAAGTACGGAATTGAGAATGGAAATTGGGTCTGGATCGAGAATCACCGCGGTCGCTGCCGGCAAAAAGCAGAACTTACACCGATTATCGATCCAAGGATCATTCAGGCGGACCACGGTTGGTGGTTCCCCGAAAAGCCTGCTGATGCGCCATCGCTCTACGGGGTTTTCGAATCCAATATCAACAACCTGACCGCTATGGATCAAGTAGGCGAAACTGGCTTTGGAGCGCCCTATAAATGCTTGCTGTGCAAGATCTACAAAGTAAAAGAAGGAGAGATATAAGATGGCCCGCTACGGACTGCTGATCGATTATGAATACTGCACTGGCTGCCACACCTGTGAAGTAGCCTGCCAGTTCGAACACAATCTGCCAGTCGGCCAATGGGGGATTAAGATTTCCAAAGTTGGGCCGTGGAAATTCGACAATAAGTGGCAGTACGCCCATGTGCCCATCCCGACTGAACAGTGCAACCTGTGTGGTGAGCGCGTAGCTGCCGGCAAGCAACCGACCTGTGTGCAGCACTGCCAGGCGAAGGTGATGAAGTTCGGCCTGGTTGAGGAACTGGTCAAGGAGATGGAAGGCAAATCGCACATGGTGTTGTTTGCTCCGAAGTAGCATCTGAATAACGTATGAGATTCAGGGTCCTGAGCAACTCACTCGGGGCCCTGATTGGTTAAATTAGGAAAGGAGTATACCCTGGGGGACTGTGCGATTAAGTCTGTATCAGAGCTGGACAAGTCGGCCTTATCCTTAACGGCAAAGGCCACAACTGGAAAGTACAGTCGTGGCCTGAAAGCGGGGGCTGTAAACGTTGCGAGGCGTACATCGCAACCTGCCCCACCGGCTATCCGAGTCTGGCAATAAAAACAGAACTATGATTGAGCG
>JADYYC010000462.1 GCA_020853835.1 Anaerolineales bacterium | reverse complement strand
GATTACTGGAACCAACACTGCCATCCGTACTCCTGGAAAAAACGCCCGCAAGAGCAATTCACCCTGTTAGGCGGTTTCGGTGTTTAACTTCAGCTCGATAACCTCGCTATTTAGCGAGAGAACCACTAAAGGGGTTGGGATTTGTCAATGTTCGACAGGAATTCCAGCATGCCTGGGCCTGAGCCTGGGTCTGGAAGTCCGGGCAATTCAAATCGGGACCAGCGCAGTTACACGGCGCATTATCCCCGCCAAAACGGGAGGCCGGCGAAGGAAGGATGGGCGCGATTGGGGCGGCAGCCTGCGACCAGAGCGCGCGCCCAGCCGTCTGGGCCTCGGCTTCGGCCGCGCGCAGGACCAGGGAACAGGCCGTGTCCGGCGGATAGTCCTTGGCGTAGGCATAGCCCTGTTTGACCAGCTCGTAATTTACAAACAAGCCATTCACCAACACATAGCGCAGCAGCCTTTCGTAGCGGTCGGTCTCGTTGACGTCTTTGACCAGGGTGACAAGTTTGCCCTCGACCAGCGTCCGGTTGAACTGGGCGGCTTCCAGAGCGTAGGGCTCGCCACGCAACTCGGGCGTGTCGATGCCGATGTAGCGCACTTTTTTCGGGACCTCACGGATCACCACTTCGATCGTGTCGCCGTCGATCACTTTGCTGACGATCCCGCTCTCGCGCGGGTTGTCCGGGATACAGAAAGCAAACCCGCTAAACGCCTCGATCGGGACCGGGGTCAGGCTCGGCAGGGGAGTAGCGCTGGGGACGAACGTGGGCGTATCGGCCGCCGTAGGGCTAGGTGGGGGCTCGACCGGGGCCTCAGTGGGAATGGACAGCGCCGGCGCGACTGTTGCGGGTTCGAAGGCCAGGCTGGCAGGTTCTGCAGCCGTTGACTCGGGCAGGGCGAGATCGATGAACAGGCCGGCTGCGATACACACGAGGCAGAGCGTCGCCAATCCCCCTCCCAACAGCACCAGGATTTGCCAGGTTTTCATTTTCATTCCGCACCCCATTGTCGTACTTTGAAACGAGGCTTTTACGCCGGTGAGGTCGAAGACTGCGGTTAGTTAACAATGTTAATCATTAACACAGGTGCATTTTACCCCTCGGGCGGGCTGGCTGTCAATAGCGGCGTTCTCGCTTGCCATTTCGAGTTTCCGCCCTCCCCCTCTACCCATACGTGCCACTGCATTTCTTTTCGTCATTTCGAGCCGCCGCCAAGCGGCGAGAAATCTTGATTCTCGCCATCCAGGATTTCTCCTCGCTGCGCTCGTCGAAGAGGGAGCGCGCGTCGAACCCCCTCGTTTGGACACAGATTTCCACAGATTCACACAGATCGATTTAACAAGACTTCCGAAGTCTGCGAGACTTCGGAAGTCTCCCGCCCCGCTCGGACCGCCGTCAGGCGATGAGAAATCCTGGCGCGCGCCATCCAAGATTTCTCCTCGCTTCGCTCGTCGAAGAGGGAATGGCCCTCACCCCGGCCCTCTCCCAAAGGGAGAGGGGGGAGGGGTGAGGGAGCGCGCGTCGAACCCCCTCGTTTGGACACGGATTTCCACAGATTCACACAGATCGAGATTTTTAAGACTTCCGAAGTCTGCGAGACTTCGGAAGTCTCCCGCCTCGCTCGAACCGCCGTCAGGCGGTGAGAAATCTTGGGTTTCGCCATCCAAGATTTCTCCTCGCTACGCTCGTCGAAATGACGAAAGGACAGCCCCCTCTCCCCCTGGGAGAGGGCCGGGGTGAGGGCGCGAGGGCCGGGGTGAGGGCGCGAGGGCCGGGGTGAGGGCGTGCAGACCGGCGCGAGGGCGCATCACCACTCGCGCATTTATCCCATTCTTATCCTTCTCTGCTACAATACTTATCCATCCCCGCTTCCACCACCCAGCCGTCCCGACTAACCACCCACCCAAAGGAGGTGTGCTATGTTCGATCAGATCCAAAAAGCCGAGCATTTCCGCAGCCTGCACAACGCTCCGCAGATCCTGGTGCTGCCCAACGCCTGGGACGCCACGAGCGCCTGCATCTTCCAGCAAGCCGGCTTCCCCGCCGTCGCCACCACGAGCGCCGGGATCGCGGCCATGCTCGGTTATCCCGACGGGCAGGTCATCCCGCGCGATCAGATGCTGCTCGTGATCGAGCGCATCGCGTCCTCGGTCAGCCTGCCGGTCAGCGCCGACATCGAAGCCGGCTATGGCAAAACCGTGCCCGAAGTGCTCGAGACCGTGCGCCGCGCCATCCGCGCCGGCGTGGTGGGCATCAACCTGGAGGACAGCACCCACCTGGCCGACCCGCCTGTGATGGACCTCGACTACCAGTGCGACCTGATCCGCGCCGTGCGCCAGGAAGCCGAAGCCGCCGGCGTCCCGATCGTAATCAACGCCCGGGTGGACATCTTCCTGCGCGAGGTCGGGGCGGTCAGCGGGCGCTACGACCGCACGCTCGAGCGCGCCCGGGCTTACCTGGAGGCCGGCGCCGACTGCATCTTCCCCTTCGGCCTGTCCGACGGCGTCAAGATCGCCCGCCTGGTCCAGCAGACGCCGGGCCCGCTCAACATCCTGGCCGGGCCGGGCGCTCCGACGCTGTACGAGTTGGAGCTGATGGGCGTGCGCCGGGTCACCTTCGGGTCGTCGCTGATGCGCGCCACGCTGCCTATCGTCAAACAGCTGGCCGAGCGGCTCCGCCGCGGCGAAGACGTCTTCGACCTGGTCGACCACCCGTTCACCCACGCCGTGGTCAACCGCATGTTTGGCGAAGCCTGAGTTATCGAGTCGCAGAGGATTTGTGCGATCAGGGCGGAGCGCTAGGGCTGCCGGTCCAGAAAGGCGACATAAGCGCCGTCTTGACCCGCCACCCACTCGCGCAGCCGCCAGCCCGTCCCCTCCGCCAACTTTTCGAGCTCCTCCGCTGAGAGGAGCAGGAAGTCGAACCAGGGCGTGGCGTAGCGCTTGTAGCGCACCCGGATGCGCAGTTGGCCGGGCATGCGCCCGCGGTGGAAGTTGCGCGTCTGGTACTCCTGGTGCTCCACCACGTCGGTGTCGTAGGGATTGCGATTTTGCAGGATGATCTGCCCCCCCGGCCTGGTCAGCGACTTGAACCGCACGAGCTGCCGCTGCATTTCTTCGGGCTTGCCCAGCAGCGCAAAGTTGTTCCCCAGCAGCAGCAGCGTGTCGAAGACCCCCAGCTTGCGCTGGCTGATCTGCTGGATCGAGAGCAGCTCTACCTGGCGCAGGCCGCGCTCGCGGCACACCCGCACCGCCAGCGGCGAATTGTCCACCCCCACCACCTCCAGCCCGCTTTCCTGCAGGTAGAGGGCGTGCCGCCCCGCGCCGCAGCCGATGTCGAGCGCGCGGCCGCGCGCCCGCTCGACCGCGAGCTGGTCGATCTCGCTCCACTCATCGTAGGCGCTGAAGTACAGTTGGGGGCCGGGCGATAGGCTGAAGAAACCGTCATCGCGCTCGACGATCTCGTAAGCCCGCCGGCCCTGGTGGTAATCGAGCATGATGTGCCCGAAGGCGTCTTCGTGGTCGCGCAGCATTTTCGCTCCTCGGACAATCCATCCCGTTTCAACAGATTTTGCTGATCGGGGCGGATAATTGCAATTTGAAACGCGCTGTATTATACGCCACGCGGCCGGAAATGGGGACGGTTTTTTTTTCGCCCCTATCGCAACCATCCCCAGCCTGTCAGAGCGAAAACCCGGCTCAGTAGCGCCGGTCGTGTTTGTCGAGCGCGCCCCAGTTTGCGACGGCGGACTCCGATTCGGCGCGCTGCGCCTCTTTGAGCGAAGCGCGGTAGGAGCGTTCGGCCCGGCCGGCGTTCATCTCCTGCGAGTAGCTGAGCGTGGCGAGCGGGCCTGGGTACATACCTTCATTCACGGCCAGTTCCTGCCAGGCCTGCCAGCGCACAAATTGAAACAGCACCGGCAACAGGCGCTCTGGAATGCTGCATTGGTCTTGCTGCTGTGATAGCGGGTTGTGCTCGGCGGTAACGCGGGCGGCGATGACCAGGTTGGCTGCGGCGGGTTGGGTCGAGATATACAGCCTGGGCGGGTTGGCGGCGGTGGCGTCCACGGGCTTGACGAAGTCGTAATAACCGTCTTCGAGGTAGAAGCGCGGGTGGGTGTAAGAGCGGCGCTTCATAAAGAGCGGCGTTGGCTGGTTGGCCTTGTCGTATTCGACGGACAGCACCGCCAGGTGGGTCGGCGCCATGCTGTAGACGCGCTGGTTTATGACGGTATTGATGTTGAACTCGATGAGGCGGGGGAAGTGGACGGAAAGCTCTTTGATCCCCTGGTTGATAAACAAAGCGACCTGCGAATCGGTGAAGGTGGGGGTTTGTTTGGTGTCCCCGAGGAAGTCACGGAGGTCCTGGATGAGTACGGCGAGGGTGGCGGGCATGGCTTGGCGTTCCCTTAGATGAGCGGCTCAACTTTCTTGGATGGAATGGAATCTAAGTCTTTCACGAGCTGGGCGATCTGGTCTTCTGTGAGCGGATCTCCCATGAACTTGAAGGACGTGGTCAGCAGCAGCCTGGCATAGGATTCGGGCAGGCCCTTGAGCAGGGGGGTGAGGTCGGCAAAGGCGGCGGCGACCTTCTGGACAGACCCCGCCAGGCTTTCGCTGTCCCAGCGTGAGATGCCCGGCGCGGAGACGCGAAACAGGCTTTCGTAGTCCGTGGTTGGCAGCGGGCGACAGGCGCCGGCCTGCACGGCGCGCTGGTAGCCGTGGTAAAGGATGTCCTGCAGCATCCAGGTGAAGTATTGCTGGCGGCGGCGGAGGTGGCGCTCGGTGGGGCCTTGCATGGCCTGGGCGGTGGCCAGGCTGATGTCGCCCGCGTCGCCGCGCCAGTGGGGCGGGTAACCCGACCCGGCGTCGATCATGGCGCGCACGGCCTGCATATCGTGCCTGGCGTCGGCGGCGTGCCCGATGGGCTGGTTGGCTTCCCACTGTTCGCTCTCGTCTTTGACGACGATGCTCCCCGGTTCGGGCGGGTTGCGGTAGATTTCCTGTTTTTCCTTCACTTTGGCCGCCGGCACGGTGACAAACCACAGGAAGGCGCGCATGGCCCAGTTGAAGCGCACGCGGTCTTCGAGCAGGCGCGCATACCTGAGCAGCCAGGGGATCATGGTCACCAGGTCGGACTCGCCCAGCAGCGCCCCGACGGGCTTGTTGATGGCGTAGTGGAGCATGATGGCGGGCTGGCGCTCGGCGTCGGGGTGGGCGGGGCTGTGCCACAGGCGCGGCTCGCCCACGTCCGTGGTCTCGGCGTAAGCCAGCTCGGTTTCGTAGTCGTTGGGGGCCGTGTCGATGCGCTGGATGCGGTCCTTGGTGACAAAGCGGATGTAGGACATGCCGTCCTGGTCGTTGCGGTGCAGGGTGACGAACAAGTCGCCCGCGCGGCTCAGCTCGTCCGCGATGCTCTCCAGGCGCTGGGGCATGTTGTTCTTGGGATGTCCCCAAAAGTCCTTGATGTAGCGATTCAGGGCGCGGTTGGGCGAGCTGATCACGATTTTGTCGCCCACGATGAAGTCTGTGGTGATGGCGATGGCGCGCCAGGCGATGGGGTTCTTACGCCAGGCTTCGAGCGCGTCCTGGTAGATCTCCTGGACGCGCGCCGCGTCGTAGTCGTGCGGGCGCGAGCTGAGGCTGCTCCAACCCGGCGCGTCGTCGACGCTGGAGGCGACGGATCCGAGCCGGGCGGGCGTTTCTTTGGCGGTGAAGATGTCGCGCAGTCGGTTTAGCATGGCACGTTCCTTTCTCTTAGTCGCCGATGAGGGCGAGGGAAAGCAGGGGGGAATAAGCGCCTTGTTGGATGTTGAGGTTCCCGCCCGAGGTCTGATGGACGTATGCGGTGATGTAGTCGCCCGCGTTCAGCTTGCGCTGGGTGGTGATTTGCTGCGAGGTGTCCGCCCCGTCCAGCGGCAGCAGGCGGTCCAAGGCGATGTTGGCGCCATTGCGGGCGAGGTAAAGCAGGCGAAAGCCGGTCTTGTTGCCCGCCCAGACGACGTTGGCGGTGATGAGGTACACCCCCGCGAGGCGGATGTAGACGCGGTCGTTGTTCACGGCGTTGTCGTGCATGGGGGTTTCGTTTGGGCGGTTGAGGTCGTAGTTCGTGACGTCGAAGGCGATGGTGGTATAGGCGCTGTGGGCGACGGCAAGCGCGGCGGAGCGCGTCACCTGGCAGAAGCCGCGGTAGTAAAAGCGGGCCAGGTCGTAAGCCTGGGAGGTGTGGAAATGGCGGTTGTTCATGTCACCCTGCCCTCCCCGTCCCTGCGCCCTCCCTTGCGGGGAGGGGCAGGGCTGGGGGAGAAGAGGCGCTTAGCCTTCGGTAAAGGTGAGCACAACGCAGACGTTTGCCATGTGCGAGGCGTGGTCTGTGATGGTGACCAGCATGGTCGTCCCCGCTTCGATGTGGGGGAACTGGCCCAGGGCAGCATCGCCGTCGAAACTGGCGGGGAGCGCCGCCACGGCGGGGTTTCCGCTGACGCCAAAGCTTTTCGCTTTGAGATAAGCGTCGTCGTCGGCAGGCGTTCCGATCTTGAGCGTGCCGGCGTTGGCGGTGGAGTTGCACAGGCTGACGTGGACGAGCTGGCAGTCGAACGGGGTCTTGAAGCTGGCGGTGTGGTTGGCGGCGAGCGCCGGCCCCATGTTCAGGGTGTGTTGGTAGACGCGTAACATTTTGAAAGCCTCCTGTTTTCTGCCGCGGGCTAGCCGCCGGCGACGTTGGATTTGTACAGACCGCGCCAATCTACAGGCCCACAGGCGTAAACAAACCTGACCTTGATCGGCAGGGTATCGTTGGTGAACATCAGCCCGCCGGTGGGGCTGGCGACGCTGAAGATCTCGGGCGCGCGCCGGTAGCGGAAGCCGAGGCCGATGGTGGGGTAGAGGTTGGGGTCGGCTACGGCGGCCCAGTCGTTGCTATCCGTCCACAGGTCGACCGCGATGACCCGGTCGCGCGCATAAGCCATGCGCTCCGCCAGGCTGCCCCCGTTGGCGTTGACGTTGGCGGGGGCGGCCTGCCCGTTGGCGAGGGTGTAGGTGTAGTCGTGCTCGCTCGCCAGGATTTGCAGGGCGGTGATGTGCAGGTCTGCCGGGACGAGCAGGTACTTTGGCGAGACGAGCGCGCCGAGCCGCTCGCCGCTGTTGAGCTCGGTGAACTTGCGCATGGCGGTGCGGGCGGCGTTCCAGGCGGTCATGCTCAGGGCGGCGCTCCCGACGTTGCCGCGCGTCGCGTGAAACAGCGCCGTTCCGTCTTGCAGGTTGGGCCCCGCCCCCG